>DASQNN010000231.1:0-12536 GCA_035644955.1 Nodosilinea sp.
CCGCATGACCCTGATGGCGGGGCACTTCACCCACACCATGCCCTTCGAGACCGTCTACATCCACGGCCTGGTGCGCGACGAAAACAACAAAAAAATGTCGAAGTCGGCCAACAATGGCATCGACCCGCTGGTGCTGATCAACAAGTACGGCACCGACGCCCTGCGCTACACCCTGATTCGCGAAGTCACCGGGGCGGGCCAGGATATTCGCCTGGAGTACGATCGCAACACCGACGAGTCGGCATCAGTAGAAGCCAGCCGCAACTTCACCAACAAGCTGTGGAATGCCTCCCGCTTTGTGATGATGAATCTGGGCGGGCAGTCTCCCGCCAGCCTGGGTACGCCCGATGGAGCGGGGCTGGAGCTGGCCGATCGCTGGATTTTGTCTCGCTATAACCGGGTGGTGCAGAGCGTGCGCGGCAACCTCGACCAGTACGGCATGGGCGAAGCCGCCAAAGACCTCTACGAATTTGTCTGGGGCGACTTCTGCGACTGGTACATCGAGTTGGTCAAGCCTCGCCTCCAGGGGGAAGGCTCGTCGAAGTTCACCGCGGCCCAGCAAACCCTGGCCTTTGTGCTCGACGGCATTCTCAAGCTGCTGCACCCGTTTATGCCCCACATTACCGAGGAGCTGTGGCACACCCTCAACCAGGCGGGCGACGACCAGTTTTTGGCCGTGCAGCCCTACCCCACGGCGCAGCCCGACCGCATTGACGATGCCCTAGAGCAGCAGTTTGCCCTGGTGTTTAACACCGTGCGCACCGTGCGCAACCTGCGGGCCGAGGCGGGCATCAAGCCGAGCCTGCGGATCGAGACCATTCTCGAAAGTGAGAGCGCCGATGAGCGCCACATTCTGCAAGCCACTGCCGACTACATCAAAGACCTGGGCAAAATCGATACCCTGGTGATTCTGGGCGGCAAGCAGCCGGTCTCCACGGCTCACAGCCTGGAGGAAAACGCCAGTGCTGCGGACGCTTCAAACGCCCTGGCGAAGCGGAGCAGCAACTCGGTGTTCGAAGACCCCCTCTACTACGCCGGTTTGTTCTTTGCCGCTCTGCGCCGCCCCACTTTTGCCCTGCTGGGGATGTTGGCGGGCCTGGTGGCCCTCAAGTTGACGGGGGCGTTGGTGAGCGCGGTTGACAGCACCCCCATCTTTGGCATTCTGATGGAGCTGGTGGGGCTGTGGGTGACGGTCAATTTGGTGCGACGGAACTTGCTCAGAGGCAGCGATCGCGCCCGGCTAAACCAAACCTACCAGCAGTGGCGACGCCAGGTGTTTGGCCTCGCCCCAGCGCCCACCACCACGCCCGGCCTGCACCCTGCGCCCACGCCTGTGCCCTTACCTGGCAGCGACGACAGTGCCTCCGTCCCGCAGGATGGCGGCAGCAATGAGGTTCGCGATGCCGTTGCAGGGGATGGGGAGCCAAACCAAAAGCTGTTTGCTGGAGTCACTGGCACCGTGCAGGTGCTGATTCCTCTGACGGGAGTGGTGGATGTCGATGCCCTCAGGGCCAAGGTGGAAAAAGACCTGGGTAAGGTAGAGGCGGAGATTAAATCGCTCTCAGGGCGGCTCAGCAACTCCGGCTTTGTGGACAAGGCCCCCGCTGAGGTGGTGCAGGGGGCCCGGGATGCCCTGGCCGAGGCGGAAGCCCAGGCGGAAATTCTCAAATCGCGCCTGGCCATGCTGTAGGGAATGCCCTCCTAAAAATTCACTCAGTTGGGCGTGATCGTTCGATGCGTACACAGGATAGAGCGATTGCCCAGGCCAAGACTAGCTCAGAGGTGCGAGCGTTTTTGACCCTAGCCATACCCCTGGCTGCGGCCCAGGTGGCCCAGGCTGCCGTGGGCTTTGTCGATACGTTGATGATGGGGCGACTGGGGGCGGACACCCTGGCCGCCGGCGGGCTGGCAGCGATCAGCTTTCAGCTGCTGCTGGCCGTGGTGGGCGGGCTGGCGATGGCGGTGGGGCCGCTGGTGGCCCAGGCCTACGGGGCCGGGCAGCGCGACCAGGTTGAGGCCTTAGTGCGGCAGGGGTTTTGGCTGTCGCTGGTGCTGAGCTTGCCCATGATGGCCGTGCTGAGCCAGCTCGACGGGGTGCTGCTGACCCTGGGGCAACCCGCTGCGATCGCCACCCTGACCGCCCCCTACTTTCAATGGATTTTGTGGGGAGCGTTTCCGGCGGTGTGTTTTACGATGCTGCGGGGCTATGCCTCAGCCCTCTCCCAAGCCCAGGTGGTGATTGTAATTGTGCTGGTGGGTACAGCCTTTAACATCGCCGGCAACTACGCGCTAGGGTTCGGCAAATGGGGCTTTCCGGCCATGGGGCTGGGGGGGTTGGGGCTGGCTAGCGGGTTGAGCTACTGGCTCATGTTTGGCCTGTTTTTGATCTATACCCTCAGGCAGCCAACGCTGAAGGTCTATCGCTTTTGGCGGCGGTGGTACCGGGTGCAGCCCCGGCTGCTGGGGCGCATGGCGGCGATGGGGGGCGAAATTGCCATCACCATCGCCCTGGAGTTTGGCCTGTTTGCGGTGGTCACTTTTTTGATGGGCATTCTGGGCCCTGAGGTATTGGCGGCTCACCAAACCGTGTACCAAACGATCTATCTCATTTTTATGGTGCCCCTGGGCATGTCCTACGCGGCGACGGCGCGAGTGGGGCAGGCCCTGGGTCAGCAGGATCTGGGCCAGGTGCGGCGAGCGGGGTATGTGGCGATCGCGATCGCCGCCGCCTTTATGCTGCTGGCTACCCTGGGGCTGCTGGTGTTTCGCGCGGCCATCATCGGTCTCTACCTCGACCTGGGCGACCCGGTCAATGCCCCGGTGGTGGCCCTGGCCCTGCCCATGCTCCTGGTGGCGGCCCTGGCGCAGCTCACCGATGGCGTGCAGCGGGTAACTTCGGGCGCCCTCTACGGCCTGCAGGATACTCGCACGCCCATGGTGCTGAGTGCGGTGGCCTTTTGGGGGGTGGGGCTAGCGCTGGGCTACCTGCTGGGCTTCGGCCTGGGCCTGGGCGGAGTCGGCCTGTGGATTGGCCAATCCATCGGGGTCGCCACAGCTGGAATAATTTTTGTGGCCCGGTTCCATCAGTTGACCCGCCCCGGCCGCAGGGTTTGACAGGTGAGCGCAGCAGGCAACAGATAACGGGCAACAGATAACGGACAACGGTGCAAAGCACCCTACGGACGCCGATTCTCGTAGTGAATGAGGCGGCGAATGGTAGCTGTAGGCACCTTGAGCCGCTGCGCCAGCTCAGCCTCAATGGCGGCTGGAGACTGTAACGGCAGATAAAAATTGAGGGTACGGGGAACTGGCTCGACCACAATGACCTCAACCGGCGTAAAGGCGCGATCGCCATTGAGAGTCGCGGTAATACTGAGAATGCCGTCGTTCTGGGCGGCATTGGGGGCCAGTACCAGAGGCGCGATCGCCCGCCCCGCAACCCCCAGATAGTGGTGGGTCCACCCCCAGCCCGCCAGCCAAAAACTAGCTCCTAGCAGCCCCAGGGGCAGCCAAAATTCGACGCCAGAGCGGGTGAGGAGGGGTTTGAGCGATGGCATGGGGAGGGAGAGGGAGGAGAGGGGGGTGAGGGAGGTGAGGAGGGTGAGGCGATTAAGGAAACATTAAAGCTTACTGTTCTATCAATACTACCCATCCCCTCATCCCCGTCTTCGCTTTAGTAAGCTAGCGAATGACCAATCTCAAACCGGGCGGGGCGGCGCCTGTGCTTATCCTAACCGCCCGTGGCGGCTTTGAAAGACCGCATTACTGGCCCGGTTAGCGGTGCTGACGACTAGCTGGTAAAGCCCCTCAGCGAGCTAGAACGGCTGGACAGAGTGCGGGCGCTGGGCTGCCGTCTGCCCCAGGGGCAAGCCCAGGTCTTAGCCCTGGGGCAACCTCAAGCTCTGCGTCAGCAGGCTGATGTTAGAGCGGGGCAACCGGCAGGTTAAGCTATCAATAAGCTATCAAAGCGAGAGTTTCTACTGCGCCATCCTCACCCAGTGATGACCCACAGCCCTCTCAAGCAAACTCTGTGGGCCGTGGGTAATGGGCCAGCAATGCCCTGCCTAAGCATGGGGCGGCGGCGGCTAAAGGAGTTAGAAGCCGATACCTGGATTGAAACCCTCTACGGCATGGGCTATCGCTTCACATTCCCCAACGCTGTGGCCAACCCCTGAGATAATCGATATTGCCCCCGCCGCCCGTCTACCCCCCGTACTCCCTCACCGCACTTACTTCTGTCCCATGTTTACCCGCAGTCGTCAGCGCCTTACCCAGTGGCTCATGCTCGCTATGGGCAGCGTTTTTGTCGTCTTTGGTGGGCTGCTCTATGTCATTGAGGTGGAGCGAGAGCTAAACAAGCTCGACCAGCACCTGTACCGCGAAGCGGAACTCATGATTAGCGGCGGCGGCTCTAGCTCATCGTCCAACCTCACCTATCCGGTGCAGTTTCAGCTCAAAACAGTGCCGCTGTTGGGGGGTAGCACCCTCAGCATTACCTCAGACCTGGTCTACGCCCGCTGGTACGATGCCAACAACCAACTGCTGCTGTTTTTTGGGCCGCTGGCGGGCGATCGCCGCATCGTTCAGCCTGGCTATAAGACCCTGACCCACGAGGGCCAGCGCCTGCGGCAAATGACGGTGCCGATTCAGTCAGAGGGGCAAACCCTAGGGCATCTGGAGATGGCCGCCGATCTGGAGCCAGTGGAGGCAGCCCTGGCCCAAATTCGGCTGTTTTTAAGCGTGGGGCTACCGGTGGGGGTAGGGTTAATGGGGCTGATGGGCTGGTGGTTTGCGGGGCAGGTGATCCGCCCCATTCAGTCGTCTTACCAGCAACTGGAGCGCTTTAGCGCCGATGCTAGCCACGAACTTCGATCGCCGGTGGCCTCCATTCTGAGCCAGGCTGAGCTGGGGTTGCTGGCGGCCTCGCCCCATGACCAAGCGGCCCGGCTCCAGCGCATTGCCGATCTGGCCCAGTCGATGGGACGGCTGATCAACAGCTTGTTTTTGCTGGTGTCGGGCGATCGCTGGCCCGCCACCCAGCAGTGCAACCTGACTGCCCTGATGAAATCGCTCACCCACGAGTTTCAGCCCCAGGCGGCGGCGAAGGGGCTGTGGTGGCGGCTAGAGATGCCCCAGGCTCCCCTCTGGGTGCCGGGGGAAGCCGCTCTGCTCCGCCAGGCGATTACCAACTTGCTGAGCAATGCCTGCCGCTACACCCCCGCTGGGGGCGAGGTGGCGATCGCCCTGAGCCGCCGCGATGACCAGGTCATTATTGCCGTGCGTGATAGCGGCATCGGCATTTCAGCCGCCGATCTGCCCCATGTGTTCGATCGTTTTTACCGGGTTGACCAAGCGCGATCGCGCGATACCGGGGGCTTTGGGCTGGGGCTGGCGATCGCCCAGCACATTGTGCAGGCCCACCAGGGCAGCATTCAGGTGGCCAGCACCGAAAACCAGGGAACAACCTTCATCATCACCCTGCCCTCATCCCTCCCGCCCCTGGCCCAGCCACAGCCGGCATCGACCTTAGGCCTTGGGCTAGAGGGCAAGTAACCCCATAATTTAAAGGGGTGGCGAAGCGGGAGGTCGTATCTTGGGGCTTGAGCATGCAGACTTAGTGCGATCCATAATTTTAAGTTTGACGAAGCACTAGTTCAAAGGCCTGTTTTATCTGATTTTGTAGTCGTTCTAAACGATCGACCTGTTGCCCATAATGTTTAACCGCAAAGTGTTCAAGCGCAAAGGGTTCAACCGCAAAGTGTTCAACCGCAAAGCATTACTAGCTGCTTCTGCACCCATGGTTCTGGCAGTGGCTGCCTGTGGTGGCGACACCACCACCGCTGATACTGCTTCCAATGCGCCTCCCGTAGCCGCAGGCGGCAGCAGTGACGCAACTGTTGCCATCCGTGGGGCTGGGGCAACGTTCCCTGCTCCTTTGTTTCAGCGCTGGTTCGATGCCTACAGCCGGGAGGTCAACCCCGACGTGCAGGTCAGCTACCAGGCAGTAGGCAGCGACGCCGGTCTAGATCAGTACATTGGGGGCACCGTAGACTTTGGTGCGTCTGAAGCTCCCATCACCGCTTCCAAAGATCGGATGAGGTCTTTTGCCGATGCCTACAGCTACGACCCGATTCAGATTCCTCTGACGGGCGGTTTTCTGTCGTTTTCCTACAACCTACCCGGACTTGATAATCTAGAGCTGCGTCTCTCGCGCGATGTCTACTGCGGCATCGTCACGGGCGAAATTACCCAGTGGAGCGACCCTGCGATCGCTGCAATCAACCCCAATCTCGTTCTCCCCGACCTGCCCATTACCTGGGCTCACCGCTCCGACGGTTCGGGCACCACCTTTGTGTTTGTCAACCACATCAACACCGTTTGCGATGGCTGGGCAGGTGGCGTGGGCACCTCGGTAGACTGGCCCGTGGGCATTGGTAGTCAGGGCAATGAGGGTGTAGCTGCTAGCATTCAGCAAAACGAAGGGGCGATCGGTTACCTGTCCTATGCCTACGCAGCCCTCAACGACATCGACTCGGCGGTAATTGAAAACAACGCTGGCAACTACATCGAGCCCTCCCCTGAAACCGCAGGCAATGCTCTTCTGGATCAAGAAGTACCCGAGGACTTCGCCCTGCTCGTTCCCGACCCTACTGGCCCCAGTTCCTACCCCATCGTGGGTTTGACCTGGATCATGATCTACAACAACTACGAAGACGAAGCCAAGTGGCAAGCCATGCGCGACGTGTTTGAGTGGTCCCTCAGCCCTGATGGTCGCGCCATTGCCGAGGAACTGCTGTACGTGCCTCTGCCCGATCCCTTGGTAGAGCGCATTCAAGAGGTGCTTGACACCGTCAACGCTGGCTGACCTGAACTATTTACCAAAGCCTTGAGCCCGCTGGCGTAACCTTTAATCGACGATTTCGTCGACTGACGCGCCGCTGTTCTCCCTAACCAAAACGACCTGAAACATAGGCCTTCGTGTATTCATGATGGGGGTCATTAAAAATCTTCTCAGTGTTGCCGTACTCGACCAGATATCCCACCTTATTGCCCGTTTCCGTCTCTTCGGCGTTGAAGAACGCTGTCCTATCAGACACCCGAGAGGCCTGCTGCATGTTGTGGGTGACGATAACAATGGTGTAGCGGCTCTCTAGCTCTTGCATCAGATCTTCAATCTGGCCTGTAGAAATTGGGTCGAGGGCCGAGCAGGGCTCATCCATCAAAATTACTTCGGGCTCAATAGCAATTGCGCGGGCAATGCAGAGGCGCTGCTGTTGACCGCCCGACAGCGAAAGACCGCTCTCCTTGAGCTTGTCTTTAACCTCATCCCACAGGGCGGCCCGCCGCAGCGAGTTCTCAACTAGCTCGTCGATATTGCCCTTGTAGCCATTGATGCGAGCAGCAAAGGCAATGTTTTCGTAGATCGACTTGGTAAACGGGTTGGGTTTTTGGAAAACCATGCCTATGCGGCGACGCACGTAAACCGGGTCAATATCTTTGGCGTATAGATCGGTGCCCTGAAACATCGCTTTACCCTCAACCCGCGCCCCAGGGATGAGGTCATTGGTGCGGTTAAAGCAGCGCAGGAGGGTGCTCTTACCACAGCCGGAGGGGCCAATAAAGGCGGTGATCTCATGCTTGAAGATATCAAGGCTGACATCGCGTACTGCCAGGGTTGACCCGTAGTACACACTGACGTTTTTGGCCCGTAAAGCAGCCTCAGTGGCGACTTGGCTGACAGAGTTTGTGGTCATGACATTACTCTACGCTGCAACTAAAAAACTTGCGCTAACCCTACTTCTGAAAACGATTCCGCAGATAGATAGCGGTAGCATTCATTAGTAGCAAAATCACCATCAGTACAATAATGGCACCCGCCGCCAGGGCGTGGAAGTCAGCCTGAGGCCTCGATACCCAGTTGTAAATTTGAATCGGTAGCACCGTGAACGGGCTCTGTAACCCTCTCAACGACAAATCTGGCAAAAAGGGAATGTAAGTGAGTGCCCCAATGGTAATCAGAGGGGCAGTTTCTCCAATGGCCCGGGACAGGGCCAAAATGACCCCCGTTAGAATGCCCGGCAGCGCCAAAGGAAACACGTGGGAGCGAATCACCTGCCAGCGAGTGGCCCCCAAGGCAAAGCCCGCCTGGCGCAGAGTGCTGGGAATAGACCGCAGGGCTTCACGGGTCGCAATAATGACAATGGGCAGCACCAACAGCGCCAGAGTGAGCGCCCCCGACAAAACACTGCGCCCCTGGGTGATGGGGAACAGAACCCGAACAAATACCTGAAGACCGAGCAGACCGTAAATAATGGAGGGAACGCCCGCCAGGTTAGAAATGTTGATTTCAACCGCTTTGGCAACCAGGCTATCGGGCACAAACTCTTCGAGAAAAATGCCAGCCCCGACCCCGATGGGAAATGTGAACAGCGCCACCAGCACCATGACCCAGACGGTACCTACCAGGGCAGATATAATGCCAGCCTCCGCCGGTCTTCTGGAGGGAAAGCTGGTGAGGAAGTTTAAGTTAAGTGTTGGTACACCGTCAACGAATACATCCAAGAGCAGCACTACCAGCACAAACAGAGAAAAAACGACAGCTAAAAGCGCTAGCCAGGAGAACCATTTATCAATGGTTTTGCGCTTGTCTAGGGCATTTAGAACCTGTTTCTGCTCAATATCCCATCCGGCATCGAGGGGGGCGGCTTGAGACGATAGGGGCGTCATTCGTAGGTCTCCCGAAACTTGCGAACAAACCAGAAGCTAATAATGTTAAATACCAGCGTGAGTAAAAACAGCGTCATCCCTACCGCAAAGATAGACTTAAAGGCAATGGAACCAGCCGGTGTGTCGCCTAAGCTGACTTGCACAATATAGGCGGTCATGGTCATGACCGGCACAAAAGGGTTGAGGCCTAGCCGGGGGTTTTGCCCAGCGGCCAGGGCAACAATCATGGTTTCGCCAACGGCTCGAGATACCGCCAAAATAATCGATGCCACAATGCCTGAGAGGGCGGCGGGCAGCACTACGCCAAAAATAGTCTCTCGCTTGGTCAGGCCTAGGGCATAGGAGCCATCTCGGAGGGCCCTGGGTACAGCATAGATGGCGTCTTCACTTAGGGAAGCAATCAGCGGTGTGATGGCAATGCCCATAACAAGGCCCGCACTGAGAGCGTTGAAGCCACCTAAGCCAGGAACAAAGAGCTGGAGAATGGGCGTGACCAGCAGCAGCGCGAAGTAGCCGTAAACAACCGAGGGCACCCCCGCCAAAATTTCTAGGGCGGGTTTGAGCCACTTGCGCAGCTTAGGCGAGGCATATTCGCTGAGGTAGATGGCCGAGAGCAGACCCAGGGGCACCGCCACGAGTATGGCAATCAGCGAGGTTAAAAAGGTGGCACTCAGCAGCACCAGAATGCCGAACTGAGGGTTTGAGAACAGTGGGGTCCACTGTCTGTCGGTCAAGAAGTTCCACAGGGGAACGACCCGGAAAAACTCGACGGTCTCAAACAGCAGGGAGAGGACAATGCCAGCGGTAGTAGCGACGGAAATGATTGCAAATAGACCAAATAGCCAGATAACGGCCTGCTCAACCCGCTTATTAAGCCCTCGGCTGGGCTGCCAGAGGTTGTTGGGGTCGGGCGGCAAAGAGTTTGTGGTCATGATACAGAACTCTAAAAAATAAGGGGCCAGTCAATGCTGGCCCCCAGAAACTCGACAGACGTAAGCCTCAGCGAAAGGCTCAGCCAGAGGGCGTTTAAGAGCCAGATCTAGAGTACTTCGTCAAGCTTAACGCCAAGGGAGCCGCCGCCCTCAAACACGCTGCCAGTGGTCTTGTTCTCAAAGCGATCAACGACCTTCTCGTTGATTTCGTCGGGCAGGCTGACGTAGCCGACTTCATCGACCAGGCTGGCGTTGGCAGAGTCGATGTAGAAGTTAACAAAAGCCGCGATCGCGGGGTCGTCAGCGACCGACTGCTTAACATAGATAAATTCAGGCCGAGAGAGAGGCTGATAGGTACCATCGGCAACAGTTTCAGCGTTAGGCGCTACGCAGCCATCGCCATTGTCGATCTCTACAGCTTTCAGGCTACCCTCGTTTTCTACAAAGTACGCGAGACCAAAGAAGCCAAGGCCGTTGGTGTCGCTAGAGACACCCTGGACAATAACATTGTCGTCTTCGCTGGCGGTGTAGTCGCCACGGCTTTCGCCATCGGCCCCAATGGCATCCATGAAGAAGTCGTAGGTACCCGAATCGGTACCAGCACCGTAGAGACCGAGGGGAGCACTGGGGAAGTCAGAGCGAACCTGGTTCCAGTTGGTGACGGTGCCCTGGGCGGCGGGCTCCCAAATGGTCTTCAATTCTTCTACAGTGAGGCACTGAGCAAAATCATTTTCGGGGTTAACCACTACGGTTAAACCGTCAAGGGCAATAGGCAGCTCGATGTACTCAATGCCGTTTTGGGCGCAGAGGTCAATTTCTTCTTGGCTAATGGGGCGAGAAGCTCCGGTGATGTCGGTTTCGCCAGCGCAAAACTTCTTGAAGCCGCCGCCGGTACCGGATACGCCCACAGTTACGGCTACGTTAGGGTAGGCCGCGCCAAACTCTTCGGCCATGGCTTCAGAAATGGGGAATACGGTACTGGAGCCATCGACCAAAACAGAGCCGCTTATATCAGAGCCAGCAGCAACTTCGGTGCCAGTATCGGTGCCAGCGTCGGGCGTGGCGGTTTGCGAACCGCCGCCGCAGGCGGCCAGACTAGCCATCATTGCTACAAGTGCGGAGGAGTAACCTAGACGCAACATTTTCTTATTCAAAACCATGATCCCTATAAACTCCAAATCCAACGCTTCAACGATTTTTCAACAAACTTGCAGCTACATTGACCCAGACAACTGGAACCTTTGTCAATTACTTAAAGCGACTAATTACTTAACGCATGAGTGGCCTTGTGGCAGACAAAATTTGCGTTTCGAGGGCTTCTGTGGACACTGTATCATCTACAAGATGCCATAACGGCAGCTTTAGTTTATTGACCAAATGGGCACAATTAGAAAAATCGAAGCTGCCAGAGGCAACCCTGCAAGATTCTAGACACACCATCGGGTGAGACGCATTAAACGCCCAGGGTCATTGTCAAGCATTTCCTTCAAAATAGGGTCAAGCTGACATTAACAAAAGATTTTTTTCAGATTAATAGCAGGTTAAAAACAGTGCTATTCCTGTGGCTCGATGCAGCGTAGGTCGCACAAGATGGCTTTTTTGGACGGGGCGGGGAAACCAGATGTTGATTCTGCACGGTCATCAGTAGCCCTAGATCCGACCCATCTGTCAAATTTTCTCTAACCCCCAAGACCAGCGCACCCTCGACTATGTGAGCGGCAAGTTTGGCTAGGCAACCCCAGGGAGGACGGGTTTAAAGCACAATTAAAGCTACTCCACTCCCACAGGGCTATGGTTCAGAATCTCAAGTTTGATGCGGTCAGCGATCGCCTGCCACCCCAGAATATCGAGGCTGAAGAGGCCATTCTGGGCGGCATTTTGCTGGATCCCGAGGCCCTGGGCCGGGTGATGGAGATTCTCACCCCCGACGCGTTTTATATCGGTGCCCACCGGGATATCTACAAAGGAGCGTTGGCGCTCCATGCCAAGGGGCAGCCCGCCGATCTAATGACCCTGGCGGTGTGGCTGAAAGACAACGGCAAGCTGGAGCAGGTGGGGGGCCAAACTCGGCTGGCCCAGCTGGTCGATCGCACCATTAGCGCCGCCAACATTGACCAGTACGCCACCCTGGTGATGGACAAGTACACTCGCCGTCTGCTGATTCAAACCGGCGGCGAAATCTCTCAGCTGGGCTACGACACCACCCTGCCCCTAGAGAATGTGCTTGACCAGTCGGAGCAGCGGCTGTTTGGCATTACCCAGGCCCGACCCCAGGGAGGTCTTACCTCTACGTCGGATATTTTGATCGAAACCTTTTCGGAGATCGAGCAGCGATCGCTCGGTGTCGTACTGCCCGGCATCCCCTGCGGCTTCTACGACCTCGATGCCATGACCCAGGGATTTCAGCGATCTGACCTGATTATCGCCGCTGCGAGACCGTCAATGGGAAAAACGTCGTTCGTTCTCAATATAGCTCGCAATATCGCCGCTTTGCAGAAGCTGCCGGTGGCGGTCTACAGCCTGGAGATGTCTAAAGTGCAGCTGGTCTACCGCCTGCTCTCCAGCGAAGTGGAAATGGAGAGCAGCCGCCTGCGCACCGGCCGCATTGCTCAAAACGAGTGGGAAAAGCTGGGCCACGCCATCAGCGTGCTCTCCCAAATGCCAATTTTTATCGATGACACCCCTAACATTTCGGTCACCGAAATTCGCTCCCGCTGTCGCCGGTTGCAGGCCGAGCAGGGCGGTGCCCTGGGCCTGATTTTGATCGACTACCTCCAGCTGATGGAGGGGGGCGGCGACAACCGGGTGCAGGAACTGTCGAAAATGACGCGATCGCTCAAAGGTCTGGCCCGCGAACTCAACGTGCCGATCATCGCT
>DASQNN010000232.1:0-3162 GCA_035644955.1 Nodosilinea sp.
TGCTTCATTACCCATCGTCCCGCAGAAAATTTTCTGCCAGCTGCTTTTTAGCCAAATGCCCCAGGGTTTGCATCGCTGCTTCTACGGTGTCTGACCAGGGCACCGCTGTGTTGAGCCGAAAGCAGTTGCCATAGCACTGACCCGAGGCTGAGAACATAACGCCGGGCGCGATCGCAATGCCCTGAGCCAGAGCCTCCTGATACAGCCGTATCGCGTTAAACCCCTCGGGCATTTCGAGCCACAGCACATGGCCCCCCGTTGGCCGCGTCACACAGGTTTCGGCCGGGAAGTAGTCGCGAATTGCCTGCTGCATACGCACCATTTGGTCGTGGTAGGCGCGGCGGAGGTGGCGGAGGTGGCGATCGTAGCCGCCGTTGGCCAAAAAGGCCGCCACTGTCAGCTGGGGAGCCATAGCTGTGTTTTGGTTGATAATCGACTTCATGCGGGCGATCTCGGCATGGTAACGCCCGCCGGCGCACCAGCCCACCCGCAGCCCCGGCGACAGGGTCTTGCTGATCGAGGCGCAGTAGAGCACTCGGTTTTCGGTATCAAAGGCCTTAATCGCCTTGGGGCGAGCGCCCTCAAAGCAAATATCGCCGTAGACATCGTCTTCGATCAGCGGCGTGTCGTACTGGTTGAGCAGCTCCACCAGGCGCTTTTTCTTGCCGTCGTCCATGCAGCTGCCCAGGGGGTTGCTGAAGTTTGACACCAGCAGCACCACCTTGACCTCGCCGGTTTGCAGCGCTTCTTCTAGATGGGGTAGGCTCATGCCGTCGCGGGGGTGGGTGGGCAGGGTCAGCGCCTTCAGGCCCAGGCATTTCAGCGCTTCGAGCATGGCAAAGTAGGTGGGCGACTCGATCGCCACGGTGTCGCCGGGCCGCGTCAGCGCCTGGAGGCAAAAATAAATCGCCTCGTTGGCTCCATTGGTAATCACCATCTGGTCAGGGGGAACCGAGCAGCCCGCATCGAGCATGCGCTTGGCAAATTCGGAGCGGAGCCGACGGCTGCCCTGGAGAGTACCGTAGCTGTGAGCCAAGTTGGGCTCTTCCCGCAACACTTTGCCCATCAACCGGTTCAGCTGAGCCAGGGGCAACATGGCTAGATCGGGCAGAGCTGCCCCCAGCTGTATCAGCCCCGGATCGCGCATCAGGTTCATGACCTCAAAGGCCAGGGAGATATCAATGTCGGTGGCCTGGCGGGGCGGGGCGGTGGGAGCAGGCTCCTGGGGCAGTTGCAGCGTTGTTTGCTTAACGTAGTAGCCCGACTGGGGCCGCACCATCACCATGCCCCGGTCTTCGAGCAGGCGGTAGGCTTCCATAACTGTGGACGTGCTGACCGAGAGCTGCGCCCGCAGCTTGCGCACCGAGGGCAGGCGATCGCCCGGTTTGAGGGTGCCGTCGGTAATCAGCTGTTGCAGGCGATCGGCCACCTGTTCGTAGAGAACCTGGTTGGGGGCAAGGGCGACGGGGGAGAGGGGCATGGGGGGAGGTGAGGAAGGTAGGGGAGGTGAGGAAGGTAGCAAAGGGGGACGATTCTGTACCGGGTTGAATTTTTGGGGTGGGCAGGAACAGTTGTGGGGCGAGACAACCAGAACAGTTGTAAAAACTCAAACTGTTACCAAGACAATCTACGTCAACTGCCTCTGTTTCAACAGGGGTAGATCGAAGAAACTTTACCTATGCCGAATCGATTCGTGCTGTTCCCGTTGGCCAATCGCCTTTTTTATGAGGACAGCTCCATGAAACCCAATAGTTTGTACGCTCAGCTTGAGCTTATTCAAGAGGAGCCGTTAGATAGCCCCCTTCAGACCGACTATTCCCTGGGTCGGGTCTGGGGTGCGGCAAAGAAACACCTTGGCCCTGGGGCTAGCCGACTGTTGGCCTACCTGTGCGGCTCTACAGACCTGAGTGTGACCGTAAAGCGCGATGGCCAGGGCCATACTGTGTTTGTCGCCTACGACCCGGTGAGCCAGCAGCACCATACCTTTAGCTCTGAGCGAGAGCTGCGGGTGTGGGTAGACCAGCGGTACTATCAGTAGTGCTATGCCCCAGTCAACACGGCGGGATGGAGCGCAGGTACCCATCCATCTCGGCTCAGTGTCTGGGGGTGGGGTTGGGGAAGCGATCGCAGAGAGAGTTTGCCCTGGCTACACAAATCTGTAAATTTTGCTCTGCTAATGGGGGCTGACCGCTAGCTGAAGATTTGTGTCGGTAGGCTAGATCTGATCAATTTATTGCAGTGCTGGGCAATGGCACTGTGTATGAAGCCCCTATGCTAGAGCTATTTCGAACCTTGTTTGGACGTTATTGGCCAAAATTGACTTGGAAAGTCTTTTACTGGCTATCTAACCCCAAGTTAGTTACCCTGGCCCTTCTGGTTTTCATTGCCGTCATGCTGTTCGCCAGTAGCCGCCGCTATAAACGGCGGATGGTAGCGGCCGGCCTGGGGCTGCTGGGGGGCTACTGGTTCTTGATTTCGCCGCTGTTTTCGATTCCTGCAACTCAGTTGTTGGTGAGGCTGGTGCCCCCCGACCGGGGAGAGACCGCCGATGCCGTTGTGGTGCTGGCCCGCGCTTCTTATATTCAGGGCGATCGCTACACCACCGCTGTCGATATGATTGAAGCCGGTCGGGCACCCAACCTTTTGGTAATGGGGCGTGCCCAGGGTGGGCTGGTGCTAGAAACTATGGAAAAGCGCAACCTATCGCCTAGCTCGCTGCTCAGCGCCACCTGTGTTAGAACCACTAACCACGAGGCCGAGTCGGCGGTGGCATCCCTGGGGGCCAAAGGGTTGAGCCGCATTATTTTAATTACTGACTCTCCCCACATGCTGCGCGCCTGGTTGATCTTTAAGAGCTTTGGCTTTTCGGTGATCCCTCACATTGAGCCGCTGCCCCCTGAGATGCCGCACAACCGGCGATCGTTTTTAGCCATTCGGGAGTATTTAGGGTTAGTCAGCTATGCTGCTCTGGGTCGCTTTCACAATCAGTCGCCCAGTGCCTTACCGGCAGCAGCCCAAGCCATTGCCAACGATTTTCCGACCGATCGCTGCTTTATGACCGTCGACCAAATTCGCCAGTTTTCATCGAGTAGTTGATTGCTTTAGCCCCAGGTGTTAGCGCTATGTCCCTCTCTCTAACTCAGGTAGATGCCTTTACTAACG
>DASQNN010000233.1:0-1857 GCA_035644955.1 Nodosilinea sp.
GGCAACCTTGGCTTAAGCACAGATGCCGTAGCCCCGTACCGACAGGCTCTTCTCCTGGGGCCGATGTGCTGGCCTAGGGCTGTGAAGTTGGCCAGGAAAATCCTGGAAATGCCTTCCTGCAAAGTCTTCAGCCTGGTTTCCCCTGCAACCGTCAACGGCACCATTGCCCTAGATGGCACCCCACTCTCCATTTGCGGCGGCTTGTTCTTGGTCAGCAGCGGCATTTTCGTGGTCATTAACCTCAGTGCCCATCTGGCAGCTTTTTTAGTTGATTTTGGGGCGTTGTTGGATATAGGGATGAATCAAAACCGCAACGTCTTTCGGAGGGACAAACGGCCGTTTGCCCTTACCCAAATTCATGTTCCAATTCAGCAACACCAATTTTGGTAAAGATTCGGCCGGGTTAACTTGCTGAGTTTGCCAATGGTTTCAGGAAGCGATCAAAGTTGATTTTGATGAAGGTAAAGCTCTCTTAAATTCTTGGCGCGATCGCACTCCCACTCTCCCTACTCGACTGATTCCCGCGCTACTTTAGCTGGCCCTAATCCGTGGCCCTTGACCCAAAAACTCGGTTCCCAGGCTTTCTTGGGGGATTCTTTCGCAAGCCAGAGGACGGCTTGGGCGGGAAACGCTAGGCTAAAGCTAGCAAAATGTGAAGAAAGATAAAGGAGACCCCATGGGATTGGGCTTACTCGTCAATGGCCAGTGGCAGCAAAAGCGCGACCAGGAAGATGAGCAGGGACGCTTTGTGCGGCCCGAAACCGACTTTCACCACTGGACCAAGACCGATGGCAGCAGCGAGTTTAAGCCCGAGGCGGGGCGATACCACCTGTATGTCTCCCTAGCCTGCCCCTGGGCCAACCGCACGCTGATTATGCGCGAGGTGAAAGGGCTCACCGATGCGATTTCGATTTCTGTCGTTGACCCGTACATGGGCGACGATGGCTGGTTCTTTAGCGACTACCCCGGCACAATTCCTGACACGGTGAATGGGGCGAAGTACTTGCGAGAACTCTATACCAAGGCCAAGCCCGATATTTCGGGTCGGGTGACGGTGCCCATTCTGTGGGATAAACACACGGGCACCATCGTCAACAACGAGTCGAGCGAAATTATTCGCATGCTCGATACCGAGTGGAATGAGGTGGCCACCAGCGACGTTGATCTGTATCCCGACTCGCTCCAGACCAAAATTGATGAGGCCATCGACGCCATCTATCAGCCGATCAACAATGGCGTGTACCGGGCCGGGTTTGCTACCAAGCAGGGCGCTTACGAAGAAGCGGTGAGCGACCTGTTCGACGCTCTCGACCATTGGGAAGGGGTGCTGGGCAAGCAGCGCTACCTGTGCGGCGATCGCCTCACCGAAGCCGACATTTGCATGTTCACCACTCTCTACCGCTTCGATGCGGTCTACTACGTGCACTTCAAGTGCAACCTGCGCCGCATTGTTGACTACCCCAACCTGTGGGGCTACCTGCGCGATCTGTATCAGCAGCCCGCCTTCAAAAACACCTGCAATATGGAGCACATCAAGCGTCACTACTACATGAGCCACCCCGGCGTGAACCCACACCAAATTGTGCCCCTGGGGCCGGTGATTGACTTTGAGGAGCCGAGCAATCGTGCCCAGCGCTTCAGCCTCACCGCCGGCAGCGCCCGGTAAACTTAAATTCCCCAGGCTTGTTTAAGCCCCTGAAGACGGTAGTAGGCAGCCTTGGGCTGATTGTCGCGGTTCAGCAGGCCGCCAAAGGGCCAAAACGTCGCCTGGTCGGAGAAATCCCACCAGGTGACGGCTTCGATTTGGGGTTTGCTGTAGGCCAGGGTGTAAATCTGCTCAACCCAATCGGCCTGAAT
>DASQNN010000234.1:0-24151 GCA_035644955.1 Nodosilinea sp.
AGTTGGTCTAGGGCCGAGAGCTTGCGGTCGTCGGCGATATTGAGTTCTGCGATCGCATAGCGGGCCTCCCAGTAGTTAGGCTCTAGCGCTAGCACCTGGTTGTAGAGGGTGCGGGCGGCGGTCAGGTGGCCCTGCTGAAACTGCACCCCGGCCAGGGCGGCCAGGGCACCGAGATTTTCAGGCTCCTGCTCTAGCACCTGCTGGTAGGCGGCGGCGGCCAGGGGGAGATTTCCCTGGTTCTGGGCTAGCTCACCTTGGAAGAAGTACACCGTCAGGTCGTCGGGATTGGCGGCAATCAGCGATTCCATCTCGGCCTGGGCCTGGGCGGGGTTGACCTGGGCCAACAACTCAATGGTTCGCCACCGCAGCCAGAGATCGTCCGGTCGCTGGGTTAGCAATGCCTGATACAGGTCGGCTCGGCGACTGTCGGCGGGGATTGCGCTCGCCAGCTCAAATAGCTCCGGCGGTGGATTCTCCAAGGTTTGGGAGGCCAGCCAGCTGTCCAGCGTTTCGGCGGCGGTGGCGGCGGTGATTTGCCTGGTGCGGTAGGCCAGCAGGGCGTAGCCTAGGGGATAGTCGGGGTTGTCGGGGTGGGCGGCGATCGCCGCCAGGTACACCGGCAGCGCCGCCTCCGGCTGCCCCTGCAGCGTCCTCACAAAGGCCAGCCCCCGCAGAGCATCGGCGGTGGCCTGGGACCCTGGCTGAGCCGCAATTACCGCTTCGTAGCGGCGGGCGCTGGCATCCCAGTCGCCCAGTTGCCGCTCCAGGTCGGCTACCAGCAGTTCGGTGCCCCAGTCGCCTTGGCCTGCATTGGTGGCGCTGTAGGTGGTGAGGGCTTCGCGAGCCGCCTGCAAATCGCCCTGGCCCAGGTAGATCTGAGCGATGCGGTAGGTTAGCAGCGGAGCCTCCACCGCTGCCGAAACGGCTTCGTACAGGGGCAGCAGAGCTGGGTCAGGGTTGTCCAAACGCACCAGGGCGGTGGTAATGGCCCGCTGCTCGGGGGCCGAGCTGGGCAGGGGCGACAGCAGCGGCAAAATTTTCTCGGCCACGGCGGCAGCGCTTTCAGTCCCCAGGCTGTAGGCCAGCAGGCGTGCCTTTACCATTGGGCTGACGGTGTTGGGATGCTCCACCGCCAGCTGCTCAAACATACTCAGAGCCAGGGCTTCGGTGTCAGGCCATTCGCTCAGCACATCGGCGACCTCGACCCGCAGACCATAACTGGGGGCTGTGGCCGCATCCAGCGCCTGTTGGTACAGCACCGTGGATTGCTCAAACAGGGTGGGATCGAGCTGGCGGCGACCGATCGCGCTATAGGCACGGGCCAGCGCCAGTCGAGCGTCGGTCTTGCCCACTAGAGGATTCAATAGCTCCAGCGCCCGTTTGGTTTGGCCACCGGCATCGTAGGCGTTGGCCAGGCCAGTGCGCAGGCTCAGGGAAAGGTCGTCGGTGCGGCCAGGCTCCCTCAGCGCCGGCTCTAGCAGGGCGATCGCCCCCGCCCCATTGCCGGTCTCTTGCAGGGTGAGGGCGTAGGCCGTCAGCGCCTCGGTTGGAATTTCTCCGGTCTGCCGATAGCGGTTGAACAGCGCCAGAGCACCCGCATAGTCGCCGCTAAAGGCATAGATCTGCGCTGCCCCCAGCAGGGTTTGGGGAGATGGGTTGCGCCCTAGAAGGACGTTGTAATCGGCTAGCGATTCTGTAAAGCGGCCCTGGTAGCCGTAGAGCAATGCCCTTCGGCTCAGCGCGTCAGTATTTCCAGGGTTTTGGCCCAAAAGTCGGGTCAGGGCGTTGATGCCGCCGGGTTGCCACTCGGGCCGATAGCCGCCTAGCTCGCCTAGGGCTGCCAACGCTGTGGAATTTTCAGGGCTGACTTGCAGCACGGCCTGGTAGGCGGTCCAGGCGTCGGCATCGCGACCCGCACGCTGGTAGGCGATCGCCAGCCCCAGTCGCGCCTCAGTCGAGTTGGGCTGCTGGCGCAGGGCAGACCGAAAGGCCGCGATCGCATCGTTGACCCAGCCGCGATCGAGCAGGGTGTAGCCTTCGCGGGTCTGGGGCGATCGCTGGGCCAGCGCAGCCGGACTGATCGCAAGCTCTAAGCCAAGGACGAGAGCCACCGTCAAGAGAGACGCTAGCGGTAAAGAACGCAGTTGCTCATGGCCCCCTTTTCTAAGGGGGGTAGGGGGGATCATCATCATTCTGCTGCCCTCCGCAGGGGGTTCCACATCAGGTCGTAGCGCACCCGAAAGCCCAGGTAAGTTTCGCTAAAGGCGTTGCGCTGCTGCACACTCACCCCGGCTCGTAGGTTCTCGATAATTTGGGCGTCGTAAAACAGCTCCCACACGTCGGGGGTCGGGCCGCCGCTGGCCTGGCGCAGATCGCTGTTGGAGAGCTGGCGACCGTAGCCCAGCCCCAGGCGATCGCCCGGCATAAACACATCCAGCCCGTTGACGCCCAGGCTGTAGGTCTGGCCGCTGGCTCCCAGGGTTTGGTTGGTGTACCAGCCATAGCGACCAAAAAAGCCCAGCTTGAGGTTGGGGATAAAGGCTTCGGCATTGAGGCCAAAGCCGGTCTCGCGATCGCCCGGCAGCGGTCCAAACTGGCCGTTGCCCCGATCGATGGCAAAAATTTCGCTAAACCCGTCGCGGCGACCGGCATCGGTCGAGGTCACGTAGGTGCCCCGCACAATGGCGTTGCCAAACCGCACCCCCACTTCCCCGGCAAAGGAGTCGAGGGCAAAGCTGCCCAGGTCGCGACTGGCAGAAAACGTGGTCGCCGTCAGCGACACCGCATCCACGGGGGTCCAGTTGACCAGGGCACCGGGACGCGAGGCCACGTTCGCCGTGGCCAGGGCTGGGTTGGTTTGAAACACCGGGTTAAAGAAATGGGTCAGCGAATCTTTGGCAAAGCTGTTGCGATCGAGGTACGAGGTCAAATCCATTAGCCCCACCGTGAACCGCAGCTCGGGCAGGTTGGCGGGCGAGGCCGTCAGGTACAGCTCGCTCAGGCTAAGGCCGGTTTGGTCGGTGTCAGAAAAGGCCTGCCCAGTGCTCAGGTCTACTGTAGCCCCGGCAAATACCGACGGGCTGAGCACATAAATTCCCCCGACGCGCAGCCGGGCCGAGCCTTCGTCACCCTGCTGCAGGTAGGCCGCCTGGGCAAAAACCTCAGAGCGCTCCGCCGGGGCTAGACCAGCCAGCGGCTCTGGGGCTGGGGCCGGGGCTGGGGTTTGGGCAACGTCGCGGTCTAGCTGGGAAGGAGCCGGGGTATGGGGGGCTGGGGCGATCGCCTCCGCCTCCGCTATAGCCGCGTCAACCTCCTCGATATCCTCAGCAATGTCTTCGGCATCACCGTTTGGCTCCAGCGGCACTGCCTGAGCCAAACCTAGCGTTTGACTGGGCTTGGCTGTCTGGGGCTTAGGCTGTGGCAAAAGGGTGTGGTCAATCTGCGACCAAATTTCACCGTTCAATCCAGGCTCTTCTGTAGTCACGCGAGGCAAATTGCGCTCAGCTAGGTCGCCGGTCGCCCCGTCAACCCCAGGCCCAGTGGCTGCTGTCCCATTAGCGGCCACTGGGTCAGCGGCTAATGTATTACCGACAGAGACCCTACCTGTAGCTAAATGAGGTCCAGGTAACTCTTGCCCCCTGGCCATAGGGGCAAGGCCAAGCAGTGTTGTCGCCAGCACAATACCAGTTGCCGCGCCAGGATTTAGCGCATATCGCAGCGCTAACCAAGCACCTATAGAACGTTCCATAAGATACTCAAAATAAATGGGTGAAAATAATCGCGAAAGATATATCTGGCCTACTTAAAAGCCAGATCTAAAGCACTAAAGCAATAGATCAAATGGGTTAATGCGTCGTCAATAAACGTCAGCTCACTCTGATCTGACCTCCTGGTGCTTCTGTTCTTGCGAACTAAAGCAGTCCTAGATTTCAGATCGCACTGACGAGCCGAGAGCAGGGTTTAGCACCCAAATCTCTAGGTTGTCAGACCAATTGATTGAGGTCTTGGCTACGTCAAAACCCCGGAAAGATAAAGAGGATCACATAATTCATGGCTTAGAACAGAAAGCTGAGAATCAAGCTCAGGCATCTAGTGACGGGGAACGATGTCAGGACGATTTCAGCTCAGGTACGGTTTAAGCTTCAGGTACGGTTTAAGCTTCAGGTATTAGCGCTAACTCCTCCTACAGATAGATCGGTCGTCATCAGGATAAAACGTCAAAAAAGTTTTTGGATGGTCGTTTTCTGTGTGGAGTTGCAAAAGCTACCCCCCAGAAATGGATGGCAACCCTGGGGCTGTGATTGCATAGCGGTATATGGAACACTTCTCTAACCCTTGGCAATGCTTATTTCACAGCTAAAGAAGACTGGACTGCTGCTGGCGCTCACGCTGGTAGTCTGTACGGGTTGTCAAACTACTGCCCTACTGCCCACATCGGCTCCGGTGGCAGAGCCTACCACCCTTACCCTCGAGGCTACCGCCCTGGGTGCTGGCGAGTTTGCCCTGGCCGGCACTACCAACTTGCCCAACAACACCCAGCTCACCGCGATCGCCCTGCGCCCCCTCATTCCCGAAGGCGCAACCCCTGGCGATAAACCGCTCTACTCAGTGCTCGACTATCGGCCCGTCACCGTTGCCAATGGTCAGTGGTCCGCCCAGCTCAATCTGTGGCAGGTGGCCACCGATGGCCGCTACCAAGAACCCTGGCAAGCCGAGGCCAAGGCGCTCAACCTGGCGGCTCAACCCAGCGAGACTGTGCAATTTGCCATTACGCTGGCTCCCCATCATCTGGCGGCAGCTCTCAGTGGCCGGCCGGCCCAGGGCGAGCAGCGGCGACTGGCGAGCGTGCTGCGAGTAACCCCAGCTGGAGAACCGTTTTTGTGGGCCGACCAAACTCTGACCGTAGGCCTGCCCATCGGGCAAACGACCCCGCCTCTAGACCTGCTGGCCCGCACCAATGGGGGCTGGGGCGATCGCTACCTGCTGGTGCCAGAGCCACCCCTGCCCTATACCCTTGCCCCCGCCGACGAGCGCCAAACCACGGCCCCTTTGACACCGGGCGAGTGGTTGCGCTAGAGCTAGTCTAAAATTGCAAAGACTAGAATTGCAACGAGTGCTGAGCAGAAGGGCAGTCTGAATTGCGAATCGTACCGTCGGGCATCACGGTTTGGCAAAACTTGGCCCCGGTCAGGTTGGCCTTGGTCAGGTTGGCCCCAGTCAAATCGGTGTGTCGCAGGTTGGCCCAGTAGAGGTTGGCGTGGGTCAGGTCAGCCTTGGTCAGGTTAGCCCCTTCTAAATTGGCGTGGCTAAGATCGGCGTGGTCGAGGCAGCTCTCACGCAGATCGGCGTTCACCAGAGTAGCTCTATGGCAGTGGGCCTTGTGGAGATCGGCCTCGCGCAGCACCGCATTGGCCAAAGAGGCACCGCGTAGGTCGGCCTGGGCCATGGTGCTCTGGTAGCCATCTATATGAGTGAGGTCAGCCTGGTACAGGTTAGCCCGTGTCAAGTTGGTACGGCGCAGGTCAGCATCGGCTAAATGGGCCGATGCCATGTTTAATCCTTGCAAATTTAGCCCGTGCAGATCGCGGGCACCGGCCTGATAGTAACGATTGACTAACTCTCTCAGGGTAGCTGGGGTCATTGCTGTAATGCCCTCAAAATAACGCCAAACATAACGCCAAAAGCAATGGGGGTGGCTGTTACGCCTACCCCCATTGTCGCGCTGCGATCGCGCCAGTGCACCAAGCATTACAAGAATGCTACATTCTCAGATCAGCCTAGATGGCCCCAACACCTTTGCCGCGCTCATCGGACTCGGTGGTTACCTTGCCTTGTTCTTCGGTTTGATTAATTTCGCGCAGTTCAGCCACACGCCGGGCTTTATCGGCCTCTGCTTCTTCGCGCAGGTCGCCAGGCTCATTGATGTACATTTCAGGCTCGATGGGGTAGTTATTGGCGAGACCTTCTTGGTCTACGGTTTGCCCACCGCGGACATCGGTAGAACTGTCAGACTCATCGCGCGGTTGCTTAAAGTTACCACCCTCACGCTCTTTACGGGCAGCGGTTTCCGCTGGAATAATATGCGGATCGTAGTTGTCGCTTTCAGCTCTAGGGTTAGACATTAAAACCTCCGGGGGGACTATACCTGAACGATCTTAAGTAGGTCAATAGCTTGATGACTTACCTATCGCTGATGCAACTTTAGGGCGATCCCTCCCCCACTTGTATCTACCAGGAGGATGAAGCTGTCGGGATAGTCGCTTAAGGGAAAACCCGTTCTTATTTTTTGATGACCGAAGTAAAATTACTTTGACGTCGCTAGGCCGAAAAATAGCTGAAACTTTATCTTAAAAAGGATGTCTAATGATGCTAGAAGTTGCCATTTTGACAATTAAGTCTGATGCTCAGACTGAGTTTGAGCAGGCTTTTTACAAGGCTGCCGATATCCTTATTGCTATGCCGGGTTATGTTTCCTATGAATTGCAGCGCTGTATTGAAACTAAAAACCAGTACGTGCTGCTGGTGCGCTGGCAAACTTTAGAAGACCACACCGTCGGGTTTCGCCAATCGCCAGCGTATCAAACCTGGCGATCGCTGCTGCACCATTTTTATGAGCCATTTCCCACGGTTGAGCACTACGAATCGGTTTTAAGCCATGCCAGACTTCCCTAACCTTGAGACCCCGCGCCTGTGGCTACGTCAGGCAGCTGAAGCCGATGCCGAAGCCATTTTCTCACTCTTTTCAGATTCCCAGGTAACGCAGTTTCACGACCTAGATACCTTTACTCACCTCGACCAGGCCAAAGCCGTCATTGAGCGTCGGAAAATAGGATTTGAAAGCGATCGCGGTATTCGTTGGGCGATCGCCCTCAAACCCAGCAATTCCCTGATTGGCTCCTGCGGATTTACCTGGCATTGGGCAGCTGATCAGGCAGAAGTGGGCTATGAGCTGGCCCGTGAATTTTGGCAGCAAGGCATTATGACAGAAGCGCTAAGCGCTATCTTTAGCTATGGTTTTGAGGTAAAAAATCTACAACGCGTCGTTGCGGAGATAATGGTTGACAATCTAGCGTCTAAACAACTGCTCAAAAAACTTGGGTTTCAGAGCCAGGGGGTACTTGAAGAACGTGGCTTTTGGAAGGGAAAACACCACGATTTAGAACAGTTTGTATTGCGTAAGCCACAGCCTTGAAGCCAGGTCATCCAAACGGCTACTTCTAAAAGCGCTCCACATCGGGCAGGGTCACGGCCGCTATGCTGCGGGCCGCTTCGCCGCAGGTGCGTGGGGAGGGCAACAGCTTAGTGGGGTTGGCCAGCATATCCGGGTCAAAGGCTTGCCGTACCCAGCCCATAGTTTCTAAATCGGTGGGCGAAAACATATCGGGCATGTAGCAGCGCTTGTCGGCCCCAATGCCGTGCTCGCCCGAGATACTGCCGCCCACCCGCACGCACAGCTTGAGAATGTCGCCGCCCAGTTCTTCTACCTGTTCGAGCTGGCCGGGAATGGCGTTGTTGTAGAGAATCAGCGGGTGCAAGTTGCCGTCGCCCGCATGGAAGACGTTGGCCACCCGGTAGCCGTGCTTGTCGCCCAGCGCCTCAATCTCCCCCAGCACGTAGGGCAGCTGGGTGCGCGGAATCACGCCATCCTGTACGTAGTAGTCGGGGCTGAGTTTGCCCATGGCGGCAAAGGCGGCCTTGCGACCCTTCCACAGCCGCAGGCGCTCCTCTGGGTCGGTGGCCACAGTAATTGTGCGAGCGCCGTTTTGGCGACAGAGCGTGGCAATGCGATCGCCCGTTGCCGCCACCTCCGCCGGCAGCCCGTCGATCTCAATCAGCAAAATCGCCGCCGCATCGCGGGGGTAGCAGTTGGTGGCCACCACATCTTCCACGGCGTTGAGGCTAAAGTTATCCATCATTTCCATCCCGGCCGGGATGATGCCCACGCTGGTGATAGCTGACACCGCCGCCCCCGCCGCCTCGATCGAGGTGAAGTCGGCCAGCAGTACCTGAATTGACTGGGGCGCTTTGAGAATGCGTAGGGTAATTTCGGTGGCGATGCCCAAGGTGCCCTCAGAACCCACAAACAGGCCGCACAGATCGTAGCCGGGGGTTTCGGCCACTTCACTGCCAATGTCGGCAATGTCGCCGTTGGGCAGCACCACCTTCAGCCCCAGCACGTGGTTGGTGGTCACCCCGTACTTCAGACAGTGCACCCCGCCGGAGTTTTCGGCTACGTTGCCCCCCACCGAGCACACCGACTGGCTAGAGGGGTCGGGGGCGTAGTAAAAGCCCGCGCCGCTGACCGCCTGGGTGACCCAGTTGTTGATCACCCCCGGCTGCACCACCACCCGTTGGTTGTCAAAATCGACCGCCAGAATCTGGTTCATGGTGGCGGTGACAATCAGCACCGAGTCTGGGATCGGCAGCGCCCCGCCCGACAGACCTGTACCCGCCCCCCGGGCCACAAAGGGCACCTGAAAGCGATCGCAGATTTTCACCGCCGCCGCCACCTGCTCGGTGGTTTTGGGCAGCACCACCACGGCGGGCCGCTGACGGTAGCTGGTCAGCCCGTCGCACTCGTACACCAGAATCTCTTCTTTGCGCCGCACCACGCGATCGCGCCCCAGGGCGACGGCAAAGGCGTCAATAATCGGTGCCCAGTCAATGCGCGATCGCTCTGCTACGGTCATAGCCCACACTGCTCAAGATGTCTGATCCTAACTCGAACTGTCGTCGCTAGGCAGCGCGATCGTGCTCAGTTAAGGACTCGACCCTACCAAAAGCGATTCGACCCATGAATTCACCCTTCATTCAGCTAACGGTTGCTAGCCCTTAGGCGACTTCTGGAAAATAGTTTCCCCAATGGTGGGCAGTGCCCACCCTACAGCAGCTACAGGCGCTGGATTAAAGCTGGTATCTTCTTTCTCAGAAAGCTCCTTAGGCTTCGGGTTCCTCAGCTATTTTCCGACGAATCATATTCTCACCATGGAGCATGCGCTTGGCCGCATCCAGCAGCATTTCCTCCAGGTAGGGCTTGGTAAAGTAGCCCTTGGCACCCAGATCGACTGCCATCTGCCGGTGGCGGTCTGCCCCTCGCGAGGTCAGCATCGCCGTCGGAATCTGGCTCAAGGCGTTGTCTTTCTGCATGCGGGAGAGCAGCTCTAAACCATCCATGCGGGGCATTTCGATGTCGCAGAAGACCAGGTCGCAGGGCAGACCAGAGCGCAGTTTTTCCCAGGCCTCCTGGCCGTCGCGGGCCTGCTCAACCCGGTAGCCCACCTTGTTAAAGCTCATCGACAACAGCTCGCGCACCGTAATTGAGTCGTCTACAATCAGCACCGTTGGATCGGTCTGAGCGACCACCTCGATGGGTTCTTCTGCCGCCGACTGCGTCCACAGCGAGGTCGACGAGTCGCGGCGCAGACGACCGCTGGCCAGGTCGATCAGCTCCAGCACGTCGGCAATGGGCATCACGCGCCCATCCCCCAGCACCGTCGCCCCGGCAATGCCAATGGGCTTGGGCACCGGCCCTTCCAGCTGCTTAATTACAATCTCCTGCTCACCAATCACCTGGTCGACCTGCAGGGCGATAAAGGTGCTGGCGCTACGCAGCACAACCATAGAGACCACGTCTTCGTCTTGGGGGCCGCCGTAGACTCGTCCCCGGCCCAGGGTGCGGTTAAAGCGCAGCAGCTCGCTCAGAGGGCGGAAGGGCAGCAGCGTATCGCGCCAGAGAATGCAGGAGTTTCCCTGGTCGTCGGTTTGAATGCGCTCCTTGGGCACGTCGAACATGTCTTCGACCCCGTCCATGGGGAAGGCAATGCGGGCCTGGTTGTTGACGCAGCTGAGCGCCTTGGTAATGCTGAGGGTGAGGGGCAGGCGAATGGTAAAGCTGGTGCCCTTACCCACCTCAGATTCAATGGTGATCGAGCCGCGAATATCGGTCAGGGCCGTGCGCACCACGTCCATGCCAACCCCGCGCCCCGAGAAGTTATCGGCCTGGTCGCGGGTGCTAAAGCCCGGCAAAAACAGCAGATCGTAGACCTCAATCTCGGTCATGGTCTGGGCCTCGGCGGGGGTGATCAGCCCCTGCTTGAGGGCCTTGGCCTTGACCACCGCCGGGTTGATGCCGCCGCCATTGTCGGCGATATAAATTACC
Source organism: Nodosilinea sp. (assembly GCA_035644955.1). Lineage (GTDB taxonomy): Bacteria > Cyanobacteriota > Cyanobacteriia > Phormidesmidales > Phormidesmidaceae > Nodosilinea. The sequence continues at coordinate 10,160 of DASQNN010000234.1, forward strand.
GTTTGGTTGCCCTGGTAAAAAGCGCGCACGGTAATGGTGCCTTCTCGACCTTTGCCCATAGCCAGCCGCTCTTCTGGCGACTCAATGCCGTGGGTAATAGCGTTGTTGACCAGGTGGGTCATGGGGTCGTAGAGGCGCTCCAGGATCATTTTGTCGATCAGGGTGTCGCGCCCTTCCACCACGAGCTGGGCCTCTTTACCGCACTGAAGCGAAATGTCGCGCACCGCTCGGGGTAGGCGATCGGCGGTTTGACCAAAAGGCACCATGCGGGCCTTGTTGAGCCCCTCCTGCAGCTGGGTGGTCACCTGGCGAAACTGGCGGGCGATCTGGTCGGTGGAGTCGATGGTGAACTCAATGTCGGATGAGGCCTCCCGCACCCGCACAATCAGCTCGATCATCTCCTGGGAGAGGGTGTGGAAGCCGGTGAAGCGATCCATCTCCAGGGCGTCGAAGGTAGCCCCGGTGGCGTGGCCGCCCCCCCGATCAGAGGAAGAAACCCCCAGGGCAAAGGCCTGGCGGTTGGCAATGAGTGAGCTTTCGAGCAGCGATCGCTCATACAAATCGCGCATGCGCTGGCCCACATCGTTGAGCTGCGACACCTGATTCAGCAGGTTGTCCAGAAACTGCCGCAGCCGCTCCTGGTCTTGCTCTAGGGAGTTGCGATTGACTACCAGTTCCCCCACCAGGTTGCTGAGGTTATCCAGGTGGCCCACCGAAACCCGCATGGTTTGGTCAGTGTTACTAGCGGCTCGGCGGGGCGATCGCCGGGCGGCCTGCGCCGAGGTAACCCGGCGATTTCCTAGGGCGGGGGCCGAACCGCCCAGCTGGTCGGCTTCTTCAAGCAGTTTTTCCAGGTCGTCAAACTCGTCGTCACCGCTGTCAAAGGTGCGATCGCTGGCGGCTCGGCCCGGCTCGCTAACCCGAGTGTCCGGTAGCCCGTTGGTCGCTGTATTGCTTTCGAATGTTGGCTCTCCCAGCAGCGCATCCAGGTCATCAAAGCCGGTGTCGTCAAAGCCGGTGTCGTCAAAGCCTGAGCTAGCCGCTGCGGGGGGTGGGCTAGGGGGCGCATCGCCGTTTCGGCTTTGGGGGGCATGGCCTAAATCCAGATCCAGCCCCTCTCCCGGCTGACCCACCTCGTCGTCTAACCTATTCTCTAAGCCGCTGGAGGCGGTGTCCAGGGTCCCATCGTCTAGCAGACTTTCCAGGTCGGCAAAGCTATCCTCTGCGGCGACTTCCTCTGGCCAAGGTGCGGTCTCGGGTTCTGCGGCTGGTGGCTCCGCCTTGGTTAAGGGATCGTCAAAGCCAGGGTCAGCCTGGGCCGCAGTTAGATCAGGCGCCGGCTGATCGGCGAAGGGGTCATCTGCGAAGGGGTCATCCGCTAAAGCGTCATCAAAGGCGAGGTCAAAGGCGCTGTCGGTCGCCTCTGTACCAGCCTGGGTCGCAGCTAGATCGGGCGCCGGCTGATCGGTGAAGGAGTCGTCGGCAAAGGGGTTATCGGCGAAGGGGTCATCCGCTAAAGCGTCATCAAAGGCGCTGTCGGTTGCCTCCGCCAGGGGGGCGTCAAAGCGAGTATCGGCCTGGGCTGCAGTGAGCGCTGGGGCAGACTCATCCGCTGGCTCATCACCCAAGGAGTCATCAAAGGCGAGGTCAAAGGCATTGTCGCTGAGACTCAATTCCCCAAAGGGGTCGTCTAAAAAGGCATCGGATTCCCCAAAGAGGCTGTCAACCTCGGCATCTGCCGCGCTTCCCCCCAAACTGTCGGATTGCGACAGCCCTGGGGTGGCATTGGCAAAGAGCCCGTTATCGCCGCCGCCCCCGTTACTTGAGCTATCGAGTTCGAGATTCAGCTCAGGCATGGTATGGGCATCGTCGTCGTCGATGAAGTCCTCATCGGCCATGGCCTCGAAAAAGCTATCGACTTCGTCAACCGTAGCGCTGGTGGCCGCTGCCCCTGCCGAACCGTCAACGGCAAAGAAGTCGTAGTCGTCTAAGGGCACGTCAATGCCGGCGCCGGTGGACGACGGGGGCTCATCGAGATCAGCCAAGAGATCGGCGGTGGCCGCTGCGGTGGTTTCGGCGCTGGAAATAGGGGCCGCTGCGGTGAACAAATCGGCAAAGGGGTCGTCGCTGCTCTCTGGGGCTGGGGCCGGCTCGCTCGCCCGGGCTGGCTCAGCGGTTGGGGGGGTGGACGCTGGTGCCGCCGGAGGCGATCCCGCATCGAGGTCGTACCCAAACAGGCTGGCCATGTCGTCGACGGCCTGGGTTTCGGCGTCGGCCCCATCGGCGGTCAACAAATCGGCAAACTCGGTGTCGAAGCTACCAGCGTCACCATCTTCGCGGTCGAGGTCGTCTAGGGAGCCCATCTCCTCTTCTTCCCAGAGGTCGGCCAGGCTGTCGGGTGCTCCTTCAAACAGGTCGGCCAGGCTGTTGAGTTCTGCTGCTCCCACCTCAGGCCCCATGCTGCCGGGTGCCGCTGGGGGCATGGACGGTTCGGCCGGCAGGGGATTGTCGATCGCACCAAAGACCGACTCCAGGCCGGTTTCGGTGATGTTTTCGGGGGAGTCTAAGGTGAGGTCGTCCAGCCAGTTATCGGCATCGGCCAGGGCCATATCGTCGGCATTGCCCTCCTCAGCGGCGGCAAATAGATCGGCCAGGTCAGGCTCGTCAGTGCCGTTGTTCAGCGCCTCAGCCAGCAGAGCATCGAGGGTAGAATCGTCGACCATGGCGGCCGGATCTGCTACCACAGCAGGCAGCAGGGCCTCCAGGGCAGCTGAGGCCCTGACTTGGCCACTGGCTCCGGCCATCACCTGGTCCTGGGCCTGCTTTAGATCTTTAATCACCACTGGGGCCAGGGTGCGGTAGGTCTGCTCAGCGTTTGCGATCGCCCGCTCAACCGCCCGAGCCAGAGTACACCACTGGGCCAGCTCAAACTGTTCGCCAATGCTGTGCAGCCGCTGGCATAGCCGACCTAGCTCTTGGCGAGAGGCGCTGGTGTCAGGCTGCTTAAAGGTGGCCAGCATATCCCGCAGCAGAGCCGGAATGTCGCTGCGAAACACCAGCTGTAGTGCACTGGTTTCGGGATGGACGGTAGCGGTCACAACGGCCGGGCGAGGGGCGGGGGCCGCCGGAGCCGCCGCCGGGGCGGCAGACACCAGTCCATCCAGGTGGGCTTCGGCCTGCACAAAAATTGGCTCCAGGGGAGCCATGATTTCCTGAGCCTGGTCGTTGGTCAGGCCAAAGGGGCTTTGCAGCTGCTCCAGCTGCTCCTGCAGCCCGTCAAAAATTTGCAGCAGCAGGGTCTCTAGGTCGCGATCGGGGCGCACTGGTGACTCTTTCATCACCTTAAAAAAGTCTTCCATCCGGTGGCTGGTGCGCTGAATGCTGTTTAGCCCCAGCATGGCTGCTCCCCCCTTGACCGAGTGGGCTGCCCGAAAAACTTCGTTCATCATCTCAGTGTCTTCGACGGTGGCTGCCAGGTTGAGCAGCCCCTGCTCGATAGTGTTGAGGTGATCCTTGGCTTCTTCAATGAAGTACCCCAAGATTCGTTTTTGATCTTCAGGCAGCATGTCGATTCCCCTTTGAATGCTTTTCTTCCGTGACTGGCTTACTCCGTTGGGCCGAACTGCACCTACTTATTCACCTTAAAACGCTCTACCGAGGTCAGCAGGTCACGGGCAACGCCTACCAGGTTTTGCAGCGAGCCCGACACCCGCTGCGCCTCCTGGGAGGTTTCTTGAGCGGTAAGTTCTACCGATTGCATAACCTGGGCCACCGCGCGGGAGGTTTCGGTCTGCTCTACGGTGTCGGCAGTAATCGATCGCACCAGCACGTCAATGCGGTTTGACACCTGAATGATGTCCTCCAGCGATCGCTTCGCCTGCTCCGCCAGCCGGGTGCCCTCAATCACCTGCTGGGTACCCTCTTCCATGGCGGTCATTACCCCGCTGGTCTCGCTCTGAATTTGCAGCACGATCTGCTCAATTTCTTTAGAAGCCTTGGCGGCCCGGTCGGCCAGCTGCCGCACCTCGTCAGCCACAATGGCGAAGCCCCGCCCGGCCTCTCCGGCTCGGGCTGCTTCAATACTGGCGTTGAGGGCCAGCAGGTTGGTACGAGAGGCAATCTGCGAAATCAACGCCACAATCTTAGAAATTTCTTGGGAAGACTCTGCTAGACGCTTCACCTTGCGGGTGGTTTCAGCCACCGTTTCGCGAATCTCCAAAATGCCCGCCACGGTGCGTTCCACCGACTCGCCCCCCTTCAGCGCGGTAGACGATGCGGTACGAGCCACTTCCTCTGCTTCGCGGGCGCTCTCGGCCACCCGCTGAATCGAGTCGGTCATCACCTGCACCGAGTTCAGCGTGACGGCCAGCTCTTCTGCCTGGCGCAGAGCGTCTGCCGACAGACTGCGAGCAAAGATCTCATTTTCCGTAGAGCCTTGGCTCACCTGGCGCGCGGCTACGCTTACCTGTTCCACAATCTCCCGCAGGTTTTGAATGGTGAGGTTAAAGGAGTCGGCTACGGCCCCCAGCACGTCGGCGGTTACCTCCGCCTGCACCGTCAGGTCGCCCCGCGCCGCCCCTTCTACATCGTCCAGCAGACGAATCACCTGGCGCTGGAGGTCTTCTTTAGCCTGCTCCTGCTCCTGAGCTTTGCGCTGGGCCTCGCTGGTGGTCGTTAAAATCACCCGCGACATTTTGTTAAAGCTGCTGGCCAGACGGCCAAACTCGTCTTCGGTAAACACCGTGGCCCGGGCCGACAAATTGCCTTGAATCACGGTGTCAAACTGGTTTTGGAGGTCGTCAACGCTGCGTCTGACCTGGCGGTGGGCCAGGTGCCCGGCCGCTAGGGCTGAGCCAAACCCTGCCACCCCGCTCGCCAGGGCCATGGCGGCATGTACGGCCTTGGGCATGGTTCGCCCTGGCTGTAGGGTCGAGGCCGCAAAGTTAATCACCCCCACCGCCAGGGCTGAAGCTACGCCGGCGGCAACGGCAACCAAGAGTTCTTTGGTGGGCAGGGGGGCATTGTCCAGAAAGCCCAGCCAGTCTTGCTCGGCGGAGACAGCCTCGACATCGTGGCTATCGGTTTGAGTAAAGACCGGCAGGCTGTCGGTAGCCCCAGCAATGCTAAAAATATCGTCGTCGCTAATAACCGCTTGGTCGTTCATATCGCTGAGGTCAAAGGCGGAAGTACCTCCGCTAAAGCCACTGTCGTCAGTTGAAGTCAGCCCCGAGGTGCCTACCGAGGGCGTCGTAAACCCAGCAGAACTGTCTGATAACTCAAAATCGGGCAGGTTGCCCAGGTCGTCGAAGTCGCTGAATTCGTCCAAAAAATCGACGTTACTGCTGGGCTGAGCGCTGTCTTCTACCTCTGGCCTGTAGCCGTTGTCTACGTAGCCATTGTCTACATAGATGTCGTAGTCGCTGTTGGGGCTGTCGCCAGCGGTGTCAAGGTCGTTGGCCAGCAGATCGGGTTCGGGGGCAAACACTGTCATATCGTCGCCGCCGTCATCGGCAGGGGGCCAGCCTTCATCCATGCCTAGGGACGCTAGCCCTACACTGCTGTAGGGGTCATCCTGACCCTCGGCCATGCTGCCAAATGGGTCGTCGGAATCGCCTACCTCGAGGGAATCAAAGGAGGCATCGTCATCGAAGGTGATGTCGTCTAAGCTTTCCTGTTCCTCTGACCAGCTGCTGCCTATGGAGCTGGTTCCAAAGCTAGCACCTGCATCCCCGGCCGCCGCAAAGGGGTCATCGTCAAGACCTGCGGCGAAGGGGTCGGTGGCAAAGGGGTCGCTCAGGACTTGGGCTGCTGAGGGACTACCAGCTACCGAGGCGGGGAGGTCGTACTCTAGACTCAGGTCGTCTAGGTCAAGGTGGCTGTCGTTCAAATTGAAATCTTCTGCACCGGTGGCTCCAACGCTACTGCCCAAGTCCATAGCCAGGGATGCGTTGGCATCAAAGAAGGTTTCTCCGGCCTCGGTTTCGTAGTCTACAGGCCCTTCGGCGGCAAACTGGTTGGCGTAGTCGAGACCGTTACTGGCGTAGTCGACGTACTCTGGCTCAGAGGTTAGATCGAGCACCGCGCTGTACTGAGCTGCCGCCACCTCGTAGCGCTGCAGGCCATAGCAGTAGATGTGGCCCCGCAGCAGCAGCACGCTGGGGTCTTCGGGGTAGTCGGCAGCGAGCTGATCGATAACCGCCGCAGCCTCTGGGTAGTTGCCCTGTACGTAGGCTCTTTCTGCCTTCTGATAGGCTTGAGAGTAATCGATGCCTGAAGCCATGGTCTTCTCCTGCCGGTGCAAATGTCCTAAGGGGTAAGGATGAGCTAGGCCTAGGTGGCCCAGCGGGCTGAACGAATAACAGCGACGTGGTCGAGCAGCCTGAGGGTTTTCTTTTCCTCAGTGTCGATGACCCATTCACCGCGCAAAAATGGGGCCATCGTATCGGGGCTATTGTCAGACACCCGGGTTTTATCGGGGTTGAGCCAGCAAGTGCCGACAATTCGGTTAACGGCCAAGCCTAACATAGTTCCCTGATCTTCAATGGCAATGACCGAGATCTCTGGCCGATCGGTGTTGAGGATCGACGAATAACCCAGAAACTGGCCCAGATCGGCCACCCACACCACCCGGCCCTGTTCGTTTAGGGTACCCAGCAGCAGGTGCGACACATTGGGTATGGGGGTAATGCGATCGGGCGGTTGCTCGATAATGCGGCGAATGCCGGTGGCGGGCAGCGCAAATTCGTCTTCGGTGGTCACAAAGAAGCGCAAAAATAGCTCGCCATCGGGTGTTTCCAGCTCTTGCAGCTCTGGATCTTGGTCTTGCCCGGTTTGAGTGAGAAAGTCAGGATTGCCTACCATAGCCCTGTTATTACGTACCCTCTTGGTTTCCCGTTGCGTTGCTGTATTGTGCCCGTTATGCCCGAAGCAGCTGCTTCACTGTCCCGACCAGCTCAGTCGGCTGAAATGGCTTAGCAATGTAAGCATCTGCCCCCTGTTTCATACCCCAGTAGCGATCGAATTCTTCGCCTTTAGATGAGCACATTACCACCGGTACGTTTTGGGTAGAGGGATCGGCTTTGATCCGACGGCACAGCTCGTAGCCGTTCATGCGGGGCATGACAATGTCGAGCAGAACCATGTCGGGGCAGTGGCTCTGAATTTGCTCTAGGGCTTCCATGCCGTCGCTGGCTATGGTGACGTTGAGGCCAATACCTCGTAGTAGCTCGGTAATCATCTCCCGCTGAGGAACGCTGTCTTCTACCACCAGAACTGTGCTCATAGGTTGATTCAAAAGGCCCAATGGATTAGCCGGAGATATATCGGCAGGTGATGCTTGTCCAATCCCGGCGTCAGAGACTTAGAGCGTAGGCTACTGCCGTTAAGAAGCAGCTCCTCGGGCCTCCAAACCTGTCACTCTAAAGTACCCTCAAACGTAAAAGATGCTGTCGGTGTAGATCAATTAATCCCCCAGGTTGTTTAGATTATGGCGAATCTTATTGGAATTGATGCAAAAACCCTGGCCAAACTAAGGAATGTTACTGAGGAAATGGGGGCGGGGAAACCTTAGCGGGGTAGAGGAGCCTGGCTAAAATCAATGTCAAATTCGTCTTCGATGGCCTCGGCCAGCAGCGTGTCGGGTCGGGGGCGGTTGAGGTCGCCAGGACCAACGTACTTTTCAACTAGGGCTAGCAGTTCGCCGGGGCCAAAGGGTTTAGTTAGGTAGTCGGTAGCCCCTACCATTCTGGCTTTAACGCGGTCTAAAAAGCCGTCTTTACCGGTGAGCATGACAATGGGAGTCTGCCGAAAGGCGCTGGAATGCCTGAGCATGGCGCACAGTTCGTAGCCGTCAAGCTCGGGCATGGTGATGTCGCACAGAATGAGATTGGGCTGAAGCTGAAACAGTAGCCCCAGGGCCTTTAGAGGGTTGCCGATAGAGGTGGCTTCGTAGCCCTGACCGTCGAGAATGCGCTCCACGGCCTGGCGAACGGTGGCGCTATCGTCTACACAGACAATGCGGGGCAGGCGGTCTGGGCCAGGTCGCTGGCTGGTGAGCGCGGGACCTACTTGGTTGGGGCTATACACCAGGCTAATCTGCCCCTGCTGAATGGCGGGCACCAGGCTGCGGGCCACGCTCAGGAGGTCACGGTTGAGGTAGCGGGCAATGCGTCGGATGGAGGTTTTGCCGTCCATCCAGGTGACCATGCGCTGGTAGACCTGGATGGAGACGCTGGCGCGAAAGGCCTCTGGAGCCAACAGGATGGGGCACTGATCCGGTGATTGCAGGTGGGGATGGAGCTGGTGCCAGGTTTGAATCTGCTGGGTTATGCCGGCCACCAGGTCGCCGATGGTGTGGGTCATGAGCTGGGGGCTGAGGGCCGAGCTGAGCTGAAAGACAAAGGCCCCGTGGTGCAGGCTCAGCAGATCAAACAGGGTTTCGTGCACCATGTGGCTCAGGATGGTGCGGCCCTGGTCGGGGGAGATGAGATGCTGCTCTAAAAGCGCCCACAGGGTGCCGTATTCCAAGGAATTGAAGGCTGCGATCGCGGCTGTCGTGCTGGGGTCGGGCAGAGACTGGTCAATGCCGTAGCGGTGCAGGTGATCGCGCAGGCGATCGAGTTTGTTGTCGGTGGTGCCCGCGTAAACCAGCTGCCCATTGGCTAAAAACACGATCCACGATGGCGGGTCAGTGGCATACAACGCCCCATCAAAGGGCTGACCTAGAGGCTGGTTGCCGCCGCTGCCGTAGCTTTCTAGGTACAGTTCTCCAGTGCGCTGTCCCAGCTCAATCAGCTGTAGAATGCTGCGAATATCAATTTCTGACAGATAACCCTGCATGAGGCAACCCAAGGATGGGAACAGCACCTGGTGGTCCAGGTTGTAGGTAAGGTGTGAGCTTGACTCGCCATACCCCGACTAGAAACCTAATCGTACCCTCTGCTCCTACAGGTCTAACCAGCACCCTGTGGCGGTAGGGGCAAAGGGAAGTAGGTGGGGCAGGCGTTGAGCCGCATTTTGTCGGTAGGGCAGAGCACTGTTGAGGGCTACATCTTTAAGCTTGTGAGCTTGTTCAGTCATTACAAGTATAGAGACAAGTTAAGTGTAGAGTGCTTCGCTGGAGATAGTTTGCCGATGCGGTTCCTCAGAGCCTGCTGATCGGCAGGATTTCTGGGAATCCTAGGAGTAATTACTTCCGCAGGGGTGTCACTTGGCCACGGTTAGTCAACGGTTCGTCAATGGGTGGTCATCAGGCTTGCGGTTCTACTGGGCCAAAATTAGTTAAGATTCCAAGTAGCTTTGGCAGCAGCGCCGACATCCCTAAAGGGGCGATCGCGGTTCTCTCTTGAGTTGAGGTGTCGGTACCTTGGGGCGACCTCGGCTGGCGGAGAGAAACACCACGCCCTTACCCAGTCCCAGAGCTTTGCGGTAGGGTCTATGGAGAACCCTGGGTTAAAGCTAGGATAGGCAAGAGCCTAAGTGCGAACTCTATCCCTGGGTCAAGCCTCTAAACCGACCTGGGGTTCGTCAATGGCCGATCACAACCCATCACATTATTTAAACCTCTTATGGGTTATATAGATAGTCAGTCTACTTCTGTCCAACCCTGTCCGTCTTCGCATCCTTAAGATTACTGCATCAGATTTATTTTCCTAAAGTTAACGTTCTAAGCCACGAGGACCAACAGCGTGCTGTACCTAGCAGAAGTCCAGAAAAAGACCGGGTTTATTGGCAGCGGCAAGCCCGAGTTTAAGCTGCTTGCCTGTCAACGCAGCGAGCACAGCTGGAGCGCTGTAACGGGGGAGGAATCCCTGACCGCCCCTGATGACGCCTCGTACAATGCTGGCGCCCTAGTGATGTTAGAGGTCAGCGGCAACCGGCAGATTCAGCGCCACTACGAGGCCGGGCGCACCCTGACCAGCATTCTGCAAAACTTCTCAAACCTGAGCAAAAAGTCTAAGACTCAGGAGGAAGAAATTGAGCAGTGGAAGCAGTCGCTCACGTTTCAAAGCCAGGAGCTAAACCGCCGTGAACTGGAGCTAGAAGCGCGCCAGGAGCAGGTTGAGCAGGCCGAAGCCGACCTGGAACAGCTCGATGCCCAGCGCCAGGAGCTTGACCAGCTGCGCCAAACCCTGGAGCAGCAGCAGGAAGATCTCAACCGCAAAAATCAAGACCTAGAAGGAGCCTGGGCTCACCTCAATGGTGAAATGCGTCGGCTCGAAGAGCAGCGCGCTGAGGGTGTCACGGCCGCCGGTCTTGACCCGGATCAGGTGGCTACGCTACAGGGGGCCCTCAACCGCCTAACCGAGGCGGTAATGCCCATAGAAGCCCTGCGCGACCCGCTTACCCACGCAACCGACGGGCTGAACTACCACCAGGGCCTATTAGGAGACTATCGCCAGGCCCTGGAAAACCAGCGCCAGGGATTGGAGCAGCGCCAGCAGGAGATAGACCAGCAGGTCAGCCAGCTCACCCAGCGCTGGGCTGATTGGCGCCAGGCTGAAGCCAGCCTAGGGGCCAAACGCGAAGACCTAAAGCTGCGGCAGCAGACCCTAAAAACCCAGCAAGATCAGATTCAGGCCCTGTCGGACACCCTGCAAGCCCAGGCGAACCTGCACCAGAAGATCTACGACCTGCTCAACACCACCGACAAAGTCCGGCTGAGTAAAAAAGTAGATGTGGCTGCCCTGGAGGCGATGGAGCTAGACCAGCTCCAAACCATGGTGAGCGATCTGGAAAGAGACCTGGAGAAAATGTCTCGCTTTGTCTCTGACCAGGAGGAAGAGCTCACCTTAGAGCAGCAGGCGATTGATGAGCTGAAGCTCAAAATTGAGCAGGCCAGTGAGTTTGATCGGCTTCAGCTAGAGACGGAGCTGGATGAGGAGCAAGACCGTTCTCAAATGCTAAACGAAACCCTGGTGGGCCAGCGCCGCAACCTGCTTGAGCGGGAGGAAGTGCTGAGCCAGCACCAGGCCGTGCTGCGGCGGCGCCAGGGCCTGGTGGTAGAAGAAACGCCGGTGAGTGCTGTCGACCTAGAGCCTTTGCTCAACACCATCGATGACCAGCGTCAGCAGACCACAGACACAATCCAGGCCCTGGAGGCCGAGGTCAAGCAAATCCAGGCGGGCATTGGTCAGCTCAAGCAGGATATCGGAGGCACTGAGACGGCTCTAGCTACCCAGCGCGCCGAGGTGGAGGCTTTTGAGGCTGCCCTGCGCCAGCAGCAGCAAGACCTAGCGGGGTTAATGGGCAAGCTAGCGGTTTGCGAAGAATTGCTCAACCCTGCCCAGGAGAGCGCTAACGGGCTACGGCAGTCCTTAGATAATCTGGCGGGGGCGGTGACCAAGCTACAGGAAGTCAACGATTACCAGCTACAGGCGATCGCGGAACTGCGGCAAACGGTCGTCAGCGTGGGCGCGCCTCAAATGGCTGCCTCTTGAGCCTGGGGGTAGCTAGGAATGCTAGAGTCGGTTGATGAAATCCAAAGGCACAACCGCACATGATTTGGGTCAACGAACAAATTGATCCGTCAGGGATTATCTACTCTTGCATCGCCTGTGTTGACCAATCCCAGGCTCAAGCGTGCCACCGCTCGTTTCAGGACAACCTGACTGAAGAGCAGCGGGCTGCCGGCTGGATAGCCCAAATGCGCACTGTTGAGACCTGGGAAGAGGTGCCTGTTAACGCCTTGAAGCTGAACTACTGAGCTAAGATCCTCTGCTGGGGATTTGGCTCAGTAGCTCAGCGCCGTGGCTGGTCAGCGTTGTGGCTTGGTCAGCGCTGGAGTAATCTAGCGGCTTGACTGTCGCCACCGCCACCGTTGATCGAGCAGGGTGCGGCTGAGCACCCGCACCGGATCTTGAGCTTCTCCCGAGAAGAGCGCAAAATCGACCGGTCCCCAGGTGCGCTCGGCTTCTTCGGCCAGGGCCAGCAAAAAAGGGTCGTCGAGGGCGATGCGGTGGTCAAAACGCAGGGTCACCAGCGATAGGCCTCCGTGCCCTGCGCCTGTGACAATGCCCCAGTCGTATTGGTCTAGCATGGCCTGGAGCGGTTGACCGGCAGCGCGACGAAAGTGCTCTAGCTGCTCTTGTTTTTGTCTAAGCTCTTGCAGGAGTTGGTGATTGCTCAACATCGTGCTCCTTCGCTGGTAGCAGTAAAATAAACACCCGTACTCTGAGTGCTCCTCCTTCTGAGTTTAAAGGGCAGGTCAGCCTCTAGAGTTGAAGACTTTCTATTGCTCTGTATCCACTATTCCCCAGATAACGCTATGCCCAGTATGGACTACATCAAGCTTGACCAATTTTTGAAGCAGGTGCAGGTGGTAGGCACGGGAGGTCAGGCCAAGCTGATGATTCAAGACGGCGAGGTGAGCGTTAACGGGGAGGTTGAAATCCGGCGCGGACGCAAGCTGGTGACGGGCGATCGCGTTGGGGTCGACGGCCAAACCTGGGTTGTCGATCTGGCGGCGTTGGGCTGACCCAGGTCGTACCTCCGCTGGCGGCGGTGGTACTGGGTCAGCGAGGTCCCACCAGGGTTAATTTTTTTGGCAAAGTTTATCAACCTGTTAAGCAATCTCGAACCTGGGGCGAGGAATGCTGATCTGGCCGCCAAGCTGTAGAAGATCTAGGGTAGTACAAGAATTGTTATTGAGATGGGCATGGCTATGGGGTTAAGCGATATTTTAAACGACAAGGCGCTGAAGACTAAGGTCGTGAAGGACTGTGCTCTGCTGATCGATCGCCAGGTGGCGACCAAGGGTGGCCTCAGCGGTATGGCCCTCAAAGCCACCTACGGCGTGGTTAAAGGCGTTGGTGCCGGCTACATTCCGGGGGCCATTGAGCGCATTCTGCCGGAGGTGGTCGACGCCCTCGAACCGATGTGGGCGGAGGGATTGCAGGCGGGAGACCCGGTAGCCCACCTCAGCCAAAACCAAACCCGAACCGCCGAAGTCATTTTGGGGGTGACCGATCGCCGCATTGCCCACACTGATAACGGCCTGGTGCGATCGTCGTACACCAAACTGCGTCAGTCGGTGAAGGGCGATGTGGAGGAGGCGGTGCCCGGTTTGGCCGCTATTCTAGCTGTTCACAGTCCGGTGGCTCAGTAGCGCTGGGAGCCTTGGCCAGACTTTTAGAGAGTGCATGGGGCAGGTCTTTAGCCAATGTTTTGGTAAAGCCTGTCCCAGTAGGGTTCGGCAAATTTTACCAGCCAGTCTTTGATGTGGTAGGTGGCGCGGCAGTCGTCTTCGTTGTAGCGCAGAATGGCGTCTAGATAGGTGCGATCGCCGGTTTCGGCCCAGGCGTTGTACCAGCAGATAGACTGAGCCCCGTTGGCCCCTTCGTCGCGCCAGTCGAAGCCCATCCAGCGGGCGATGTGCTTGAGGGCGTAGCTCTCGATGGGGAGGGTGACGCCGTCGGTAATGCATTTGTGCACGTCAAAGAAGCGATCGAGCAGGGCCTCAATGCGACGATGGGGGGTGCCGTAGAGCTGCCCCAGCTTGCGCACGGTCTGGGCTTCGTAGGGGCAAAAGTGGTAGACCGGGGCGTGGGGGTAGGTGTGCACCAGATCGATAAAGTCGTTCCAGGCGCGACGCTCTTCGCGGTGGTTTTCGGCCAGCAGGGCATGGAAGTTGGTTTCGCCGGTGCGGTGGTTGACCACCAGCACGCCGTGGAGGTAGATCAGGTTTTGGTCGGGGGCGGCTTCGATGTCGAAGTACAGCTCGACTTCACCTTCGGGTAAATCTTCGGGCCACAGCGGAAAGCCGTGGGGCGCATGGGGGGCGCTGCGGGGGATAGCTCGGTTGTCGATCAGGGCCTGGGCCTGGTGCACCAGTTTTTCGGCCACCTGTTCGCCAAAGCCTGGCAGGGGGGCCAGGTGGGCAGGGCTGGCCTGGGCCAGGGCGGCTACGGTAGTCAGGTGGTGCTGCTGGAGTAATTCATAGCGGGCCGGGGTAACGCCGGGCAGCAGCGACAGGTGGCGGGTGGTCTGGGCCTC
>DASQNN010000235.1:0-1650 GCA_035644955.1 Nodosilinea sp.
TGCTGGAATAATCGTAAATAGATAGCAGGGTAGAAACGTCGCCAGGGTCGCCACAATTGCTCCGGCTAGCCCCGCTACCAAAAACCCAATAAACCCAACCGTAATCACAATTGGCCCTGGTGTAATCATCGCCACCGCTACGGCATCGACAAATTGTTCAGAATTCAGCCATTGCAACTCATTTACCAGTCCACCATAGAGAAAGGGCACAATCGCTAGACCGCTGCCAAACACAAATGCCCCTGCCTTGCCAAAGAAGGTGAAGATTTGCCAGAGGATACCTGGATCGGTGACTGGAACAGCCATCAGGGTCGGCAGGAAAGGCACTACAGCAACACTAGATAGCCGTTTAGGACGCCACCACTGCTTGGGGGGAACCTTTATCAACCACACCAGCACCCCCGCTGCCAAAATCAGCGCAATTTTCTCAGATTCGGTGATCACCGTGACCGCCGCCGAGACAATGTAAATCGCCCAAAACAGCCAATCTTGGCCAATAGTCCTGACCGTGAGCTTATAGCTGCTGTTAGCAATGATGCCGATGACCGTGGCACCGACAGTGTAAAAAATGGCCTGCATCCAGGGCAGGCCGCCATAAATTGTGTAGGCCCACCCTAGCCCCAGCACCATCAAAAAGGCTGGTAGGGGAAAGACGAGCCCCGTCAGCGTTGCGCCTAGAGTGCCGTAGTGCACATAGCCCATGTAGATCGCCAGCTGCTCGGCCAGGGGGCCGGGGGCCAACTGCGCCAGAGATAGCCCTTCTTTGTAGTCAGACTCAGAAATCCAGCCGCGCTCTTCCACTAGGTCGCGTTTCATATAGCCCACTAGGGCAATGGGGCCGCCAAATCCCCAGGTGCCCAACTTGAGGAAGTACAGCACCATTTGCCCCAGGGAGTAGGGCGGCGGCGACAGTTCGGGGTGCTGGTCTGCTTGCAGTGGAGCATCGGCCATGGGTTGATTCCTCTGGTGACAGAACAATCTCTCTGAAACTATTCAGAAGATGCTCAGTCAAAACTGTAATGCTTGTTTATCTTGTAAGCAATATGTGTTGCATAAAATTTGGTGCGCCTGGCTCAGCTTACCGCTCAGCAGCTTGAGGGGCGGAGGAACCCCATGGAGTGGCCCGCTCCTGAGCCAAGGTTGCGTACAGCCCTTCAAACAGAGCGATGCCGTGTAACTCTAGGGCAGTGTCAGAGAAATTGGTCAGCAGCCAGCCCCGCAGCAGGGCATCGACCCCCGCAGTCTGAGGCTGGTGGTATTGACCGTCGCGCAGGTCAATTTCATGCACAATCTGGCCCAGCACCTGCAGAGCTGGATTGTTGTCTAAGCCAAAGGCTCTAACCATTACCTCAAAGGTGCACAGATTGCCCTGGTGCTGAAATTCGCCTTTATCCATATCAAAGGTGACTTCGTCAGCTGCCGCCGTTTTGGCGTAACGAATCACGGCCTTGGGGTCAATGAAGCGGCGAATCAGCCAGATGCAGGCCAGGCGATCCACATGGGGGCGGTGCCGAGTTACCCACGATCGCTGCTGATACTGGTCTAGGGCGGCGGCGGCAATGGCGATCGCCTCCGGTACAGGCGTAAGGGCTTCAGCAATCCGGTTGAGATGGGCCATCACCTGCGCTCCTTCAGGGCAGTCAAAAAAGT
>DASQNN010000236.1:0-2527 GCA_035644955.1 Nodosilinea sp.
GGCCAACACCACCCTGCGCTACCTAAACCAGTCAGAACCCAGCGTCACCCTCCTCAACGTTGCCGCCAGTAGCCTGACCGCCGAGAGTTTTCAAACCCAGGCGCTGGTGCCCAGCTTTAATGGCCTGACAATTTTTGGCGATAGCCTCTCAGACCCGGGTAACCTGTTTGGGCTGACGGGCTTTTTCCCGCCGTTTCCCTATTCTCGGGGGCGATTTTCTAATGGCGATCTCTGGGTCGATTACCTAATTGACGACATCGGCCTAGAGCCTGCCCAGGTGCAAAACTTTGCTGTGGGAGGGGCTACCACCGGCAGCGCCAACGGCCTTGACCCTGTAATTGGCTCGATCACGGGTACCAACCCCAACCTGCCGGGCTTGCTCGACCAGGTGGATAGCTATCTGGGTGGCCTGGGCGAGGGTGGGGCCAACCCCGACAGCCTCTACGTGGTGTGGGCCGGGGCCAACGACCTGTTTAACCTGCCCAGCGACCCCACCGCCATTCCGGCCTTTTTGGCCAACTCGGTGCAGAATATCGCCACGGCGATTAGCAGTCTGGCGGCGCGGGGAGCCGACACCTTCTTGGTGCCCAACTTGCCCAACCTAGGCCTTACCCCCCGCACCTTGACCAATGGCACTAGCGCGCAGGCCACTGCGCTCAGTCAGGCGTTTAATGCTGGCTTGGCCAGTACGTTAGAGGCGCTGGAGAAAAGTCTGTCCGCTACGCTCGATATCATCCCAGTCGATCTGTTTAGGCTGACCAATGAGATCATTGGCGCTCCGGCGGAGTTTGGCTTTACTAACGTCACCGACCCGCTGCTCAACCAGGGGCGGCTCGACGACCCCGGCTACTTCTGGTGGGATAATCAGCATCCCACCACCAAGGTGCATGAACTGCTGGCGGACGTGTTTCAAACCAATCTGGTGACGGCGGGATATTTGCAGCCCAGCGATGGCACCATACCAGCACTGGCTGTCGAAGATTTGGTGAGGGCTGGAGCGATTGCCCCCAGCGAACCAGAAATCTTTAGCCCCAGTGGGGAAAGTAATTGGGTCGCGACAGCCCCCCTCAGTCACCTACAACCTGTGCCAGCGGTAATTTGACCTGAGCTGACCTGGGCATAGTTGGGCGATTGGCCTCCGGCCACCCTTTGGGAACGCAGCCCTACGGTACCCGGCGGAGCTAACATCTCCGCTGGGCACCGTAGGGCTGACCCCGGTTGGGCTGAGCCGAGGGGCATTGAGACTTAGTAGCTGTCGTCGCCGGTGACGGTGTGCAGGCCCAGGTCGTGGTTGGCTTGGTTGAGGCGATCGGCGATCGCGCGCCGCCACTTGAGACTAATGGTGTCGTCGGCGAGCACCTCTTGGGCTTCTTCGCGGTACAGGGCGCTTTGTACGGTACCGACCGCTTCGAGCTGCTTCAGGTGTTCCAACACTTCCTGGGGAGTCGTCATGGGGATAGTTCCTCGTACCTTATAAACAAAAGCGATTCGGGCAATACGGGTGAGCCCCGTACCAGACCCGGGCGCATATTTCCATCTTGGGAGAACCTAATGCTAACGCCTACTGTCCAGGCTGAACCTTTACGCCGCGACAAAGTTTGTTGTGCTTCGCAATAGGTCGTTGCACTTCGCGCTAGCGCAATCTTACTGAACTGGCTCCCTGTGGGCACCGGCGTTCCGCCCGCCCTGGATTGATCTCTGAGGCATGAGTGGTATCGACTTTAGCCCAGTGGCCGAAGGCATTGAGCAGGCCAACCAGCGCAGTCTTTTGCTCGGGATAAGGGGGGTGAGGGGGTGAGGAAGGGAAGGGTCAGGCAAGAACAAAACGGTAACTTTCAATACAAAATGTTGCTTTTTGGCTGAGCCGATTCGGCGTGGCGGAACCTTAATAACAGCGGCAGAATTTGCTGCTCCACCATCCCTTCATCCCTGGTGTTCGTTTATGACCACCTCTATTTTGTCTGATGCCAACCGCCGTTTAGAGCGGGCGCTCAAATACGTTTCGATTTCTGACGATGCCTCTGAACGGCTGCGATATCCCAAGGCCAGCCTCACGGTCTCCATTCCGGTGCGCATGGATGACGGCAGGCTGAAGGTCTTTCAAGGCTACCGAGTGCGCTACGACGATACTCGCGGCCCCACTAAAGGGGGCATTCGCTTTCACCCCGACGTCAGCCTCGACGAGGTGCAGTCGCTGGCCTTTTGGATGACCTTTAAGTGCGCCGCCCTAAACCTGCCCCTGGGCGGGGCCAAGGGCGGCGTCACGGTCAACCCCAAGGAGCTGTCGAAGTTTGAGCTGGAGCGGCTGAGCCGGGGATATATTGATGCGATCGCCAACTTCATTGGCCCCGATGTCGACATTCCCGCCCCCGATGTCTACACCAACCCCATGATCATGGGCTGGATGATGGACCAGTACAGCATCATCTGCCGCAAGCTCAGCCCGGCGGTAATCACGGGCAAGCCCCTCAGCATGGGCGGCAGCCAGGGCCGCGACACCGCCACCGGCACCGGCGCTTTTTATGTT
>DASQNN010000237.1:0-3516 GCA_035644955.1 Nodosilinea sp.
CTTTTCGCAAAAAGGTGGATTTGCCCACCCCTGGCCCGCCCAGCACCATCAGGTATTGCTGTTTGTTAGCGACTTCTAGACCGGGCTTTTTTGTCGCCTGTGTAACGTTAAAGCCTCGTTTGCCGCTTTCGCGGTACTGCGTTTGTAGGGCATCTTCCGATTCAAAATATCGCAGGGCCGAGCGATCGAGCAGTTGCACGGCGGTGTAGATTTCGTCCAGCCGCACGGGGTTATCCATCCGCACGCAGGCGACTTTCAGGGTGCCGTGGCGATCGATGTAGCGGCGCACATAGTCCACCAAGGCTTTTTTCAGGGCCAGGTTTCTGCCAATATCCCAGTCCAGCTTTTTGAGGGTTTCGGTGCCCTTGTCTTTCACCAGGCTGGTGATTAGGCCACCTAGGCCAGCGGCAGCGGCTCCGATCAGGGGTTCAAATCCGGTCATGGCGGGGGCAGGGGTGACGGTTGCCACTACTATAGCCTGGGCTTTTTGAGGGGCAACGATTGAAATTTACTGGGCGATCGCACCTCAACCCCCCACCCACAACCAGCTATCCTAGATAACGTGCTGCACTCGGTGAGGACTCGATGGATACCAAGGCCTTTAAGCGCTCTCTCAACCACTCCGACAAGTACTTTCGCCAGGGGTTTGGCCACGGGGAAGACGTCGCTGGGCAAATGCAGACCGAGTACAACAGCGGGCTGATTCAGGAAATCCGCGATCGCCAATACACCCTCACTCGCGGCAACGTCACCATCAAGCTGGCCCAGTCCTTTGGCTTTTGCTGGGGGGTCGAGCGGGCGGTGGCCATGGCCTACGAAACCCGCCAGCACTTCCCCTCCGAGCGCATCTGGATCACCAACGAGATCATCCACAACCCCAGCGTCAACCAGCGTCTCAAAGACATGGCGGTGGAGTTCATTGAAGTGGCCAATGGCGAGAAGGATTTTTCGGTGGTGGGCCAGGGCGACGTGGTGATTTTGCCCGCCTTTGGGGCCAGCGTGCAGGAAATGCAGCTGCTCAACGACAAAGGCTGCACCATTGTCGATACCACCTGCCCCTGGGTCTCGAAGGTGTGGAACACCGTCGAGAAGCACAAGAAACGCGACCACACCTCGATCATCCACGGCAAGTACAACCACGAAGAAACCGTGGCGACCAGCTCCTTTGCGGGCAAGTACCTGGTGGTGCTCAACCTTGACCAGGCGAACTACGTGGCCGACTACATCCTTAACGGCGGCGACAAGGCCGAATTTATGGCCAAGTTTGGCAACGCCTGCTCCGCCGGGTTCGACCCCGACACCGACCTCGATCGCATCGGTGTCGCCAACCAAACCACCATGCTCAAGGGCGAAACCGAGCAAATTGGCAAACTCTTCGAGCACGCCATCCTCAAAAAGTACGGTCCCCAGGCCCTCAACGACCACTTCCTCAGCTTCAACACCATCTGCGACGCCACCCAAGAGCGCCAAGACGCCATGTTTGAACTGGTGGATGAAAAGCTCGACCTTATGGTAGTCATCGGCGGCTACAACTCGTCGAACACTACCCACCTGCAAGAAATTGCGATCGAGCGCAGCATTCCCTCGTACCACATCGATAGCGCTAGCCGCATTGGCCCCGGCAACCGCATCGAGCACAAACTGCTCCACGGCGACTTGACCACCACCGAGAACTGGTTGCCCGATGGCCCGATTACCGTGGGCGTTACCTCCGGCGCGTCTACCCCCGATCGCTCGGTCGAAGAAACCATCGAGCACATCTTTGCGATCAAAGCCGCTACGGCGGTGGTTTAAGGAAAAGAACGCTGACATCATAAGGTTGGCAGCACCCCATCAAGCCGTAATTTGTCCGCTGCTGCCACGCGGCTAGAATAGTAATAATGCGTTGATGCGTCGCTATGGGTTGAGGCCAGAGCAATGACCACCACCACTACCCTCAAGGACAAAATTCTAGAAGAGATAGATGATTTGCCTGCGGAAACGCTGGCTGAAATTTTGGCGTATGTAAAATCTCGCAAGCCAGCAGCCGCAACAGTTGAAGACTCCGCTATTTGGCAAGCCTATCAGCGGTCTAAGCAGAAGCGCGCAGAGGTCTACCGTCGTCTTGCTGACTCCTAATTTTCTCAGTCGGGATGACGTTTTACTGATCCACGCCGATCAGATTGAAAGCTTTGGCGGTACCTCTGGTGTACGAGATGAAGGGTTGTTAGACTCCGCCCTCGCTCAGCCTAAGATTACGTTTGGCGGTGAGCTACTGCACCCAACTCTGGCGGAGCAGGCGGCGGCATATCTGTACCATCTATCGCGAAACCATCCCTTTGTAGACGGCAATAAGCGAACGGCTTTTGCGGTGATGGATACGTTCTTGGAGGCCAACGGTTACTGCTTGACCCTAAGTGATGATGACGCCTACGACTTGGTGATGCGGGTTGCTCAGGGGCAGGTTGATAAGCCAGTTTTGGCAGAAATTCTGGCTGGTGCTCTAGAAAGGGTTTCCTGACCGAAATAGACGGCACAATGGCCCTTTGTGGCTTCGGTAAGCTTCATTACAACCTTGATTAGAGCTAATTTTGAGGGTGGTAGGATGGCGAAGATAAAGGCCAAGATTACCCCCAAAATCCTCGAAATTAGCGACTAGGAGCCCCCATGCTACCGAAGATGCTGCGAAATTTTTCCTTTGGAGCGATCGCCCTCGTTTCAGCCAGCACGCTGGCGGTTGTCCCAGCCCTGGCCCAGGAGACTCGCCCCCTGACCGAGAACCCCACCCTAATTCGGGGCTGTCGGCGTCTCAACCAGGCGGTTGAGGTGTTCGACAACTCCACTCTGGGGCCAACCGCTAACCGCATTGGCACTCTGGCGGCGGGCACGCAGGTTACATTAACCGGGGTCGTTTCTACGGGGCGGGCCCAGGTTTTCTTGGGCAGCGACACGCTGTCTCCAGTACAGCCCGTGGGCTGGCTCAATGCGGCCAATCTCGGCCTCTGTGGCGGTACTACCCCACCACCCACCGGGGCCTGCTTTAGGGCTGATGCAGCACTGGTGGTCAGGTCTAGCCCTTCAGCTGGGTCTGCCACGGTGGCGGTCTATAGCGGCAACGACTTGGTCAGGGCCAGCACCAACCCGCCGACTCAGCAGACCACCGCTGATGGTCGCCGCTGGATGCAGGTGCGGCTCTCCAATGGCAGCACGGGCTGGATTGCGCGCACTGGCCCCGGTGGGGTAGGCAGCAACGTGACCCCAACCAGCTGTCCTTAACGAGGGCTGCGCCTAAATCAAGCGCCTAAATCAAAGGGTGGGATCAGGGCGAACGATCGTTCGCCCTACAGCCGCAGGGTTAAGTTGTGCCATCGCCACGACTGCGGCGAGGGGATGAATCAGGCTACTCTGAGATAGAACACCTGTTCCTCGTTCATGGTTCTACCCCAGCCTAAATCTATCGCCTCTGGCACCGACTCGGATCTAGCCCTGACTGCCGAGCAGCGGGCCGCCCTAGAGGCCCTCGACGCCTTTGTGCAG
>DASQNN010000238.1:0-3586 GCA_035644955.1 Nodosilinea sp.
CATGAGCACTCAAGTCACCATCACACTGCCAGATGATATCTACCAGCGAGCCCAGCGCTTCGCTCATCTAGCCAATCGAGATGTGGCGAGTGTTTTAACCGACTCGATTTTGTTTTCCATGCCAACTGTGCGGGAAGAGGCGCTAATGTTGCCTCCGATTGCTTCTTTAGAGGATGAGGAGGTCATAGCTTTAACCCAATTGCAAATGGAGCCTGAACAAGATCAGCGGCTCAGTTGGCTACTCGATCGCCAACAGGAAGGAACTTTGCTCCAATCCGAACAGCTGGAGCTGCAAGCCCTAATGCAGATTTATCAGGAGGGGTTGTTACGGAAAGCGACAGCTCTTGCTGAAGCCGTTAAACGTGAATTGATTGAGCCTTTAAACGAGTGAGTTAAACTAGTTCGGAAGTTCGAGAGCGGGTTAGAGCTGACGCCAGGAATAAGTGTGGTTATTGCCTAAGTCAGCAGAAATATGTGCTAGGCATTTTAGAGATTGACCATATTGTTCCTAAAGCGGCAGGGGGATCCGACGATGAGGAAAATTTATGGTTAGCCTGTCGGCTATGCAACTCTTACAAGGGTGTTCAGACTGAGGCAAAAGACCCTGTTACTCACCGTACAGTAAAGCTTTTCAATCCACGCTTTCAAAACTGGAATCAGCGTTTTATCTGGACTAACGGTGGCATTTTGATTGAGGGTAAAACTGATGTAGGACGTACCACTGTTGTGGCTTTACAGCTTAATAATTCCTACGCTGTTACCGTCAGACAAGCTTGGATTTCTGCGGGATGGCACCCACCTGAAAGCTCTTCTATCTAAAACTCTTCATAGGGAAGCACTATGATTATCGACGACCAGCACTACGACGTGATCATTGTTGGCACTGGGGCGGGGGGCGGCACCTTGGCCCGCAAGCTAGCACCGTCGGGTAAGCGAATTTTGCTGCTGGAGCGCGGCGACGCGATGCCCCTAGACGAGCAAAACATCAGCGATGTGGATATTTTTCAGAAGCAGCGCTACCACGCCCCTGAGCAGTGGTACGACGGCGACGGCGAGCCCTTCACGCCGCAGATGAAGTATGCGATCGGCGGCAACACCAAAATCTATGGGGCCGCCCTGCAGCGCATGCGCGAACGAGACTTTGAAACGGTGAACCACCAGGACGGCACTTCGCCCGAGTGGTGCCTCAAGTACAGCGATTTTGAGCCCTACTACAGTGAAGCTGAGGCCATGTACCAGGTGCATGGTCAGGGCGGGGTAGATCCGACAGAACCGCCTCGCAGTGGAGATTTTGCCTACCCGGCGATCGCCCACAACTCCACCATTCAGCCCGTGGTGGAGGGCATCGCTAACCAGGGCTGCCACCCCTACCCGCTGCCGATTTCGCTGTCGCTACGGGAGGATGACCCCACCGGCGATGCGGAAGTGTTTGGGGTCAATCCAGCTTTAGATTTTGGCAACGTTACCCTCAAGACCTCGGCTAAAGTTACAGGCATTCTCACCAACCCAGCGGGGACGGCGGTCAAGGCGGTGCAGGCCGAGATCAGTGGTCAGTCCTACATTTTTATGGCCGACATTGTTGTGCTGGCCTGCGGGGCAGTAAATTCGGCGGCGCTGCTGCTGCGATCGGCCAATGAGAAGCATCCCAACGGGTTGGCGAACAGCTCTGATCAGGTGGGCCGCAACCTGATGAAGATTCAGCTGAGTTCGATTGTGCAGGTCACTGCCCAGTCTAACTCGGGAAAATTTCCCCGTTCGGTGGGCATCAACGACTATTACTGGGGCGACAGCCAGGTTGACTACCCCATGGGCCACATTCAAAATATGGGCGGGGTGCTGCAAGACGCGATTTTTGCCGAGTCGCCCCCAGTGCTCTCGCTGGTGACCAAGTTTATGCCCAACTTTGGGCTAAAGCAGCTGGCGACGCGATCGATCGCCTGGTGGGCCATGACCGAGGTGCTGCCCGACCCCAAAAACCGGGTGACGGTGAAGGACGACAAGATCTCGGTAGCGTTTACTGCCAACAACGCTGAGGCCCACGATCGCCTGGTGTACCGCTGGCTAGACGTGCTTAAATCCGTCGAAAAAGACAGCAGCGTGTTTTCGCGATCGGGCCTGCACCCCCGTGGCGAGGTGCCCATATCGGTGATGGCTTACCAGAGCGGTACCTGCCGTATGGGCACCGACCCCGCTAGCTCGGTGCTGGATAGCAACTGCCGCGCCCACGAACTAGACAACCTCTACGTGGTAGACAGCAGCTTTATGCCCTCCAGCGCCAGCGTAGGAGTGGCACTGACTGTAATCGCCAACGCCCTGCGGGTAGGCGATCATCTGCTAGAGCGACTGGGGTAGCGGCTCAGTCCATGGACCCTTTCAAGTACAAATTACGGCGTTGCTGAACTGAGGCATGAATTGGGAAACGGGCAAACGATCGTTTGCCCCTACAAGAGATGTTGCATTGTTGACACTGACGCGATAACCCGTTCTACCGAATCTTTAGGATTTCCTACTTACACGATGCCGCAGTTACCACCTGACCAATATGCCTCATGATGCTCACCACGTCATAGAGTTCGTTGCCAGGATTCACCAAAGAAAAAAGACGCGAGTTAGCGTATTGAGGCTGCGGTTGGTGTACTAATTTTAAAAATAAAAAGCTCTGACCATTGCTGATCATGGCGAAGGCTGGGGTTTCTGGTTGTGGGCTAGCCAGCATATAGGTCAATGCCTGACCTACCGCAACATTGACATCAAAGTCACTGCGCTTAGATTCCAGTGCTAATATCCAAAACTGGTCTTTTAACACCAAAACATCAATTCTGCCGCGAATAACTTCGTTCTCGTCCTGCGCCGCTATTTCAACACCGACCTCAGACTTTATGCGAAAGGGTTCATCGTAAAAGCCAGCCAGATCCAGCAGTGGCGACAGAACCACCATTTTGACGCTATTTTCTAGCAGAGGAGGACTTTTTAGAAGGTGCTTGAAATGGGTTTTAACGCGATCGAGGTATTGCTGTTCAATGCCTGTTAGGACACCCAAATCGGTTTTCCATTCTGTGAAGAAATCAGGCTGAGCCGATTCCTGTAAGCCATATTGCTTTTCCAGGTAATCAATAGAAACTTGACTCGCCGGTATTACGCTGAGCATCTTGAGAGTAGGTTATAGAGCTGGAGCCCGAGGAGGCTATCACCTACTCTTAAGTTTACTTAGAATCAGGCAACTAAGGTAACGGTGCCGGTATCGAGGTCGTAGCGGGCACCGACGATGTGCAACTGACCAGCGGCCTGGCGATCGCGGATCAGCTGCGATCGCATCAGTTGGTCAACCTGATAGCGCACATTAGCCGTCACTGCGTTGTCGACCGCATCTCCCGACTGCCCCTTCACCGGCCTGATCGCTGGCAAAATTGCATCCACAAAAGTTCCCATGGCACCGGGCAGAGGGCCATTATCGACTGCCGCCGTAACGGCCCCACAGCGTTCGTGGCCGAGTACCATCAGCAGCGGCGTTTCCAGGAGAGCCACCGCATATTCGATACTGCCCACCACCGCCGGGGTAGCAATATTGCCCGCCACCCGCACATCA
>DASQNN010000239.1:0-1773 GCA_035644955.1 Nodosilinea sp.
GGGTAGCGGGTACCAATGGGAAACCACCGCAGCTGCACCGCAAAAATCAGCTGCAAAATCATGCCAAACCAATACATCGGAATGGCGTAGGTAATGATGCCAAACAGCCGTCCCCCGGCATCCATCGGCGAGTTGGGGCGCGAGGCGGCCAGGGCACCCACGCTCACCCCCACCACCGTGGCGACAATCATGCCGCACACCGTCAGCTCTACCGTAGCCGGAAAGTGAGCCCGAATAATTTGCCATACCGTTTGGCCCTGGGTAGCCAGGGAAGACCCCAGATCAAACCGCAGCAAATCCCCCAGATAGCGTAAGTACTGAATAAATAGGGGCTGGTCGAGGCCCAGCTGAACCCGCAGCGCGTCTTTTGCCGCCGCCGGAGCCCGCGCCCCCAGCAGGGCATCCACTGGGTCGCCCGGCGTGGCCCGCAGCAGCAAAAACACCACCGTGGTGATGGTCAAAATCATCAGCGGCGCCAGCAGCAGCCGGGTGAAGATGTAGTAGCGCAGGGCGGCAGAGCGGGAGGACATAGGGTTACCCTCGGCTGATCTGCCAGAGCAAGAACTGCTGGGTCGGCTCCACGGCAACGCCTTCAACACCCTCCTGGGCAAAGACATAGTCTTTGTTTTGCCACAGGGGCACGTAGGGCACGTCCTCGACCATCATTTGCTGAAGGTCTTCGATCAGGCCCTGGCGGGTGGCGGGGTCTTGCTCGGCGCGCTGCTGGGCAATCAGGTCGTTGGCTTCGGTGCTGTAGTAGAAGGAGCCGTTGGCCTGGGAGGGGCCGGCTTCGCAGACGGTGCCGCTGCCGGTTTCGCAGCCTAGAAACGGCTGAATAAAGGTGTCGGGGTCGTAGTAGTCGGGGTACCAGTTCGAGAGAATGATCGGGTAAATGCCCTTGCCGACGTTTTCCCAGAGGGTGGCGCCTTCGGTATTTTGCACGTTGACCGTCACCAAACCCGGCAGGCCCGCTTCGATGGATTCTTTGAGGGTGTTGGCGACGATGCTGCGGATGGTGGAGGCGGAGGGGTACCAGATTTCAACGGTGAGGGGGTTGGTCTCTGAGAAACCAGCCTCGGTGAGCAGGTCGCGGGCCTGGTCGAAGTCGCCGTCGCCGTAGGCCTCTTGAAACACCGGCTCGGCCACATCAAAGCTGGCGGGGATCAGGCTGTAGAGGGGTTCGGCCTGGCCCTGGAAGACGCGATCGTTGAGCAGCGGGCGATCGACCATGGCTGCGATCGCCTGACGCACCCGCACGTCATCTAAGGGCTCAATCTTCTGGTTGAGCGACATGTAGTTGATCACATTGGTGCCCGCCTCGATCACCTGCCAGCCGCCGGAGCTTTCTTCCCGCTCTAGCGACGCTACCTGTTCGGGGTCAAGGGTTTGGTAGGCCACATCGAGGCCGCCGGTTTTAAAGGTGTTGTAGAGGTTGGCGGGGCTGGTGAAAATTTGAATGTCGATGCCTTCGTTGGCGGGGGCATCGCCCCAGTAGTCTTCGTTGACGTCGAGCTTGATCGAGTCGCTGGTGAAGGCGGCGAGCTTGTAGGGGCCGGTGCCCACAAAGCTGTCAGGCCGAAAGCTGCCCGTGCCAATTTCGTAGCTCTCAGGGGAAACCGGCGTTACGCCCGAAAAGCTCAGCAGGGCCGGAAAGGCCGCAAAGGGGGCGCTGAGGGTAAGGGTGAGTTCGTAGTCGCCGGTGGCCTCGACATTGGCAATCTTCTCCGACAGCAGGTAGGCGGGCCGACCGCCATTCTCCATAAACCGCTGAAT
>DASQNN010000240.1:0-3257 GCA_035644955.1 Nodosilinea sp.
TACCTGGAAGAAGCCCTAGAAGAGGCGATTTTACCCGCCAGCCTGGAAACATTGGAGGGCAAGCTCAAGCCAAAGCAGTTGGCCAACCGGGTCGATCGCTCCACTCTGTTGACCTCAGCCCAGCGGCTCTTACAGCTAACCTACAGCACCCCCCGCAGAGAGCTACCCGCCCAGATTAACGATGTGCTGGCTACGTTGCCCGGCGGAGCGGAGTGGTTTGATGAAGGTTGAGGGGTAGGGAGTGAGGGGTGGATGAGTGGATGGGTGGATGAGTGGATGAGTGGATGAGCCGGTTGCTGAAACCAAGTCCCCTAACCCCCTACCCCCTACCCTTCACCCTCCTACCCCCTACCCTTCACGCCAACGCCAGCCGTCTCGGCTGCTCCGCCGCGTGGCGATAGACCGCTCGAAAGAGCGCCTGCTGGGTGTGGCTGCCACCAAGGCAGTAGAGATGGGGCAGAACCGGTTGCAGGTGTGCGATCGCCCCCTCCCAATCTCCCTGGGCGTGGGCCACAAGCCCCCTAGCAGCGGGCACCGCCAGCGTGAGCCAGCGGGTTTTAGTGGGTTCATCCAGGCTATGGCCATGGCGGGCCATGTCGTCAATCATCTGGGCCGCGTAGTCATTGCGTCCACCTCGGGCCAGGGCATAGACGTAGTGCAAATCTTGGAAGGGTAGGGCATGCTCTGCCAGCCGGAGCTGGAGGGGGCGAGCCAGCGATCGCCAGCGCGACCCGACCTCTACCCCGGCCAGATCCAGCCGCAGCAGCAGCGCGATCGCCCCCACCTGATCCTTCGGCGTGTGTTTTTGCGCCCGGCCCCACACGTGACTGTCGTAGAGCCGAAGCACCGTCGCCGTTTCGCCCAGGGCCAGGTGGGCCAGGGCCACATGCCACCAGTTGTGGGTGTAGAGCATTGAGTTGCAGTCGCCCCAGGTGTCGGCGTGGGCCTCCATCCAGGCAATGACTTCGCCGTGACGTCCCTGAGCTTCGAGCACGTGGGCCACGGCATGGTGCGCCCAGGGGTTGTGGCGGCGCAGTTTGGTCGCCTGCCGTCCCAGGTCTTCGGCCTGGGTGAACTGGTGGCACTGCTCCAGGCCAAAGGCCGCCATGCTGCCAAGCAGCGGGTGATTGGGCTGTGCCGTGAGTGCCGCCAGGGCAATCTCTAGCAGGCCCTGGCTGTTCCCCTGGTAGAAGTAGTGGTACTGGGCCTGCTGCACCGCCAGCAAATCTTGGGGAAAGTCTTGCACCAGGGCGACGTGGTAGCCAATCGCCTGCTCAATCTGGCCCTGCCCCCAGGCGTTGATGCCGCAAATGTAGAGCTGCTCCCGGCGAGAAACCTGCGTCACCCTGGCCAGCGCCTGCTTGAGATGGGATTTGGCGCGTACCCGGCCAGCCCAGTTTTCTTGGCTGAGGTAGTAGGCGGCGGCGTAGGCGTGGGCGATCGCACAGTCGCCATCGGCCTCAATGGCTCTGAGAATGGTGGCTTCGGCCCGGCGATCGTAGGTCAGCGCCTGATCGACGAATTGGTTGATGGCCTCTACAGCCTGGGGCACATCGGTGGTAACAGCAAGCCCTTGAGCGTCTTGAATCATGGTTGTGGCAGCAGCCTATTAGATAGAGTGCTACTACTATCTACGAATCCAACATATTTTCAAGTTAACCAGGAAACAATTGAAAATATTTTTTAATCTGCACATCCCTTGGGCCAGGCTTTCCCCTATTCAGCCCTTGCTACTGCCAAGTGTGAAGGCTGGCATCACTCAAACATCGCTCCCGTTACGGTCTGCATGGGAAACGTTCAATCCCCACTCCTCTACATCGCCGCAAACCCCTTTACCGTCGCCGGGGCCGAAAACAGCACGTAGAGCACGCCAGCGCCCAGCAGCGTCACCACCAGGCTAAAGAGAATTACCCAGCGGCTGTTGGGTTCGTAGGTGTTGCGCTCGATCGCATTTAGCACCGCGAAGTAGTGCCAGGTGGAGAGCAGCACAGTAATGAGGCCAATGCTAGATAGCCCCAGGCCAACCAGCCAGCCCTGGCCGGTGCCGGGCACATCGGGAGAAACTAAGTAGCGCAGGCGGGCAATCAGCACGCCAAAGCCGATCAGGGCGATCGCCGTACGCATCCAGGCCAGGTAGGTGCGCTCGTTGGCCAGGTGGTCGCGGGTGCGGGAGGTCGGCTTTTTGGACGGCTCCGGGTTTAGCGTACCCTCAGGACGGTGGCCCTCCGGTTGGGTATCGGTGACTGAAGATGATTGGGTCATTAGGGGTGAATGGCGAGCCCCGACTCGACCATGGCGCCGAGCAGGTTGTGGGTGGCGTTGGGGTTGTTGTGGCCGGTGTAGCACTTATGGTGGGCCAATTTTGTCGAGTAGGGGGCGGTTCGCTGTTTAGCAACCCTGAGATCTAGCACTGAGTTAAACCCCTGGGCCGCAGCCTGGGCAATCTGCGCCAGAGCCCGCTGCCCGGCGCTGCTGTAGTCGTCGTTGACGGGGCGAATGTTGTCTGTCATGCCTAAAAAAAGTTATGTGTTCAGGTGCTTTTGCAAGGCGCTTTTCTGATGCCACCCTGATACACGCCGCATTCCCGATGAATTCAAACCACAAGCATCGTACGTGAAACTAAAAATATTTGCAATTTAATTGAAAATTATCGGCTGTCATGCCATAGTGAGCAAACGCCAATCACCGGTAAGCACATCGGATTTTCGGTGTATGCAATGGCGAGGACGGCTAAACTTGGCCATTCACGCGAGATATGTCGAAGCCAACGACTGGTTCAACCGTGCCGTGGACGGGCACCAACCGCTCGGTGAGAGTGGGCATCTATACAGTGATTGGTCTGGGGGGAACACTATTTATGCTGCTGCCGCTGCAAACAGAGGTGCGATCGCGTCCCCGTTGCCTCTCCTTCTAGGCCAAAGACACTGAGCCGACCATGAGCCCGACACCTGGGCCTCTCCAATTGTTGTTTTTACTGGTTTAAGCACCATGACAACCCCTCAAACCCAGATCAGGCTCCGAATTTACGGTTCCCCTCAGCTCTCCGTCAAATCGCTGCTCGAAGACCTGGCCGAGAGCTGTCGGGTGGTTGTGCGAGCCATTGCCCAAAACGGCCAGCCTACGACCTTTTCGGTCAGCAGCCTGGCCCAGTCCACCACCCTAGAGATTGAGCTTTCTGGCCCGCTGAACGCCGTGCAGTGCTGGCTCAAGCAACTCCAAAAATACCCCATCACCATCCAGGGTAAGGGCCATGCCAA
>DASQNN010000241.1:0-3097 GCA_035644955.1 Nodosilinea sp.
GCGATCGGGGGGCAAATGGGCGCTTCCCCTAGGCAGGGTGACGGTAAACTGGGTGCCGCGATCGGGGTGGCTGGTGACCTCAATCGTGCCGCCGTGCAGACCCACCAGCTCTTGCACTAGCGCCAGGCCAATGCCCGACCCCTCGTGGGTGCGCCCTCGTGCCCCCTGCACCTGGTGAAACCGCTCAAAGATATGGGGCAGGTCTGCGGCGGGAATGCCAATGCCCGTATCGCGCACCTCAAGCCGAATGTGGTCTGGGCGATCGCCCAGCACCACCTCGATCGCCCCTGCAAAGGTGAACTTAAAGGCATTGGAGAGCAGGTTCAGCACAATCTTCTCCCACATCTCCCGGTCCACAAAGACGGGTTCAGCCAGGGGGGCACAGCTGACGGTCAAACGCAGCCCGGCCTTCTCAATAGCCGAGCGAAAGACTCCGGCCAAATCGGTCGTCAGCAGCGCCAGGTCGGTCGGTTCGTAGACGGCCTCCAGACGCCCCGCCTCAATGCGGGAGAAATCGAGCAGCGTGTTGACCAGCTTTTGCAGACGCAGAGCATTGCGGTGAACCAGCTCTAGGCGCTGCCGCTGGCTGGCATCCTCGGTTGCCTCAATTGCCTCCTCCACCGGCCCCAGCATCAGCGTCAGGGGAGTGCGAAACTCATGGCTCACATTGGAGAAAAACACCGTCTTGGCGCGATCGAGCTCGGCCAGCTGCTCGGCCCGCCGCCGCTCCTCCTCGTGGGAACGGGCGTTGGCGATCGTCAGCGCCAGCTGCCCCGCAATCTGCTCAAAAAAGTCGCAGTAGCTATCGTCTAGCCGGCGGCGCGCGTTGGCTACCGCCACCAGCACCGCCGCCACCGTGCCCTGCCCAGGCACGACAATGGGTAAGACCATCGCTTCCTGGGGTGGTTCTGGCCAGGGGCCGCCGGGCAGGGGGCCAAAGCGACTTACCAAGTCATCGACCCGGTGGGGTTGGGCCGTCTGGGCAACCCGGGCGATCGGCCAGCCGTCTGCACCATCGACCCCCGCCAGGCTGACCTGCTTTGGGGCAGCAAAGGCCCCTAGCCCAGGCTCGGTGTCTCCACACAGACAGGCTTTTTTCTCCTCAGCGTGAACTATGTAAAGCAGCGCCAGGGGAATGTCAGCCGGGTTCGAGCTGAGGGCTGCCGTCATGAGTTCGCAGGTTTCTTCTACGGTTTTGGCCGCCCCGATTTTAGCGGCCAAATCTCGCAGCAGGCGAGCGCGGCGAGCGTTTAAAACCCGGTAGGTAGTCTCGCTAACCACGTTGAGAATGCCGTCAACTTGGCCACCTTCCCCCTGAATGGGGTTGAAGGTGTAGTCAAAAAAGCACTCTTCGGTGTAGCCAAAGCGCCGCATCGCCAACAGCGTGTCGCCGTAAAACGTGCCTTCGCCGGTGGCAAAAACCCTCGCGAAATTGGGCCCGATCTCGTCCCAAATTTCGGGCCACACCTCTTTGCCTGGCCGCCCCAGCGACCAGGGATGCTTATCGCCCACGATCGGTCGCCAGGCATCGTTGTAGAGCAGCAGACAGTCTGGCCCCCAATAGATGGCCATGGGAAAGCGGGAGCTAAGGCAAATACTCAGGGTCGATCGCAGGCTTTGGGGCCACTGCTCGACCGCACCAAAGGGCGTTTTTGCCCAATCGTAGGAACGCATTAGCGCCCCCATTTCACCCCCGCTCCCAAACAGATAGTCAGCCGCCTGCTGATGCTGCGTCATCTACCGTATTCTCCCTTCTGCGCCCCCGGAGCAACCGAGGGCCATGAGCGTAAGGATGGTTTGCGATTCATCGACTTGGGTACAGGGAGCTCAAAAGGGCCTAATTGGCTGTTGGCAATGGTTCTGTTAGCAATGGTCCTGCTGGCAATGGTTGGCAGAGGGCCCAGCTGCGGTGGCCCCCAATTGCTCTAGACCGCAGAAAAGCTGCGGCAGCGTCAGGGAAAAGGGCTCTATGTCCCCTTCGCTTGGCCCTATTCGCTTGACCCTAGGAGTTCCATAGATAAAAAGCCATAGCACCCACTATTTTAAGTCAATCTTCATCCCAAGCGCAGCAACGGGAATCTGCCTGAGGAGTGATAATTTTTTGGCAAATACCGTGCACGCCTCGCCACTTAATCGGAAGCCCTGGCGGCTTAGGGGCGATCGCCGCAACCTCCCACATCGGGTCTGGCGATCGCCACAACGAAGCCAAAGACCACCTTGGCCCGGAAGCTATATCGTCTTAGATGCCTAACGTGCTTGCGAACCGGTGTTGACGCCGTTCCGCCGCCATCATCCTTGGCTGAGCCGGGGGCGGTCCCGCCCCCTTCTCGACAGTGCCCATGGGAGGGAACCGGGACGCCCCCAACGATGGGGCAGCAAGGGAAACTCCAGCACCTATTCGCCCCGCTGGAGCACTGTCACATAGCACAGGTCTCGCTCTTAGGACGCCTTCAGCACAACGAAACAACGCCTCTGCTGGTACAACGCTCTGCTAAAGGGTGTACCTCTGGGTGGGTACATCCTCCAGCGGCTTCCTTCCCCACGCCCCTACTCCCCACAGTAGGCAATCAAATCAATCTCCACATCCCCGTAGCCCGCCAGGGCAGTGACCCCCACCGTGGTGCGGCTGGGCTGACGGGCATTGCCAAAGTACGACTGATAAATGGCGTTAACCGTTTCGTAGTAGCGAAAGTCGGTGACAAAAACCCGCGCCATCACGACCCGGTCAAAGCCGCTGCCCCCGTGGTCAAGCACCAGGGCCAGGTTAGCCATCACTTGGTGGGTTTGCTCCTCAATCGAGCCTTTGACCACCTCACCCGTGGTCGGATCTTCTGCCAGTTGTCCGGTGACAAACAAAAAATCGCCGGCCCGTACCGCATGGGAGTAGGGGGCCACCGGGGGCAGCACATTATTGGGCAGGGTCATGAACTCCAGCATGGGCCGATTTCTCCAAACAATCGCCCTACAGTGTCGCTTAAATTGCGGCTAGCGCCCTAATAAATTGTGGTTGTATGGCCGTAGCCAGTCCGGTCGAGGCGCTTAGGAGATTTCTAAGAAAGCAGAATCCAGCTTTAATCCAGCGACTGTAGCTGCTGTA
>DASQNN010000242.1:0-7568 GCA_035644955.1 Nodosilinea sp.
GAGTGTTTACGCACGCTAGCCGGCCATAGGGAACGGATTTGGGCGGTGGCAATCGCCCCCGACGATGGGCTGATTGCCTCAGGTAGCGAAGACTACACCGCCAAACTCTGGGACCCCACCACGGGGGACTGTCTGTGCACCCTGACGGGACACAGCAGCCAAGTCAAAACCGTCGCCTTTGCCCCCGATGGCACCTGTTTGGCCACCGGCAGCCAGGACTGCACCCTCAAACTGTGGGACCTGGCAGGCCAGTGCCTGCTCACCCTGCGGGGCCACCACAGTGCGGTTTCGAGCCTTGCCTTTTACACCCCCGCCCCCGGTGCTGCCCCCTTATTGATCAGCGGTAGCCACGACGAAACCCTGCGGCTGTGGGACATCACCACCGGTGAATGCCTCAAGGTGCTGCGCACTCCTCGCCTCTACGAAGGCATGACCCTGGCCCGAGCCCAGGGGCTGGACGAGTGGGCGATCGCCGCCCTACAAGAACTGGGGGCTCAGACCTAGGAGCCTGCCAAGCCTAATTTTGTAGGTTGGGTGGCGCGATAGCAGACCCAACAAGGCTTGCTGCTGTTGGGTTTCGCTCAGCTACACCCAACCTACGGGAACCCTTATTTTCAGTGTTGACGCTGCATTAGGAGCCTGCCAAGCTAGCGGATCTGTCCTCAGACCC
Source organism: Nodosilinea sp. (assembly GCA_035644955.1). Classification (GTDB taxonomy): domain Bacteria; phylum Cyanobacteriota; class Cyanobacteriia; order Phormidesmidales; family Phormidesmidaceae; genus Nodosilinea. Next base: position 671 of record DASQNN010000242.1, read on the forward strand.
GCTAAAAGTTCCCACTAAAAGTTATTGATAACACCACCGCCGGTGCCCTGGAACATCAGCCAGGAGAGAAAAAAGTTGCTGATGAAGATGGCCAGCAGCGCCGTTACCACAGCCGTGGTAGTCGATTGCCCCACCCCTTTGGCTCCACCGGTAGTGGTCAGCCCCCAGCTCGTGCCGATGACGGCAATTAAAATGCCAAAGAAAAATGCTTTGATCAGCGAACTGACCAAATCCCAAACCGACAGAAAATTTTTGGCAGAATCTAAAAAAACCGAGGCGGGAATGCCGTACTGGCTAGTGGCAATCAGCAGCCCGCCGCTCATGCCGGTGATAAACGACAGCACGTTAAGCAGCGGCATCATCAGCGCGCAGGCGATCACCCGCGGAATGACCAGGTAGTCGATGGGGTCGGTTTTGAGAATTTGCAGGGCGTCAATTTGCTCGGTAACGCGCATGGTGCCAATTTCGGCGGCGAAGGCCGAGCCCACCCGCCCGGCAATAATCACCGCCGTGAGCACCGGACCCAGTTCTCGGGCCAGGGTGAGGGCTAGCACCCCCCCCACCGCCGACCCAGCCCCAAAACTAAGAAATTCTCGCGTCACCTGAATGGTAAACACCATGCCCACAAAGGCAGCGGTAATCAGGGCAATGAGCAGAGACGCTGGCCCCACTGCCGCCATTTGATCCACGGTGTTGCGGCGGTGTATGGGCCGCGAGATCAGGTGAATAACTACCTGACCCAACAAAAACGTGGCGGCCATGGCTCGTAGGGCCCACAGCCGGAGGTTTGAGCTATTTGCCACCTGTGTCAAAGCCGACCCCCTTTTGTAGAACTGAGTAGTACCGATGTCGATGGTGGTTGGCAGCCTGGGCCAGACCTGCCTTAAAAGTACGTCGTAAAGGTACGTTGCAGATGAGTCGGAAGAATGATCAGTCGGGAGCGTGAAAGACGCGATCGCGCCCTGCTTTACTCCAGTTCTATGGGCCTAGCTCTATGAGCCCAGCTCTATGGGAACTCTACCCAGGATCTGAGGCTTTGACAACTCTCCTTAGAATAGCCCCGCCATGGCCCCGACCCCGGCTGGGAACGGCGCGGCCTAGTGGTCATTGTCCGTAAGACTCCACTATCCTGAAAGTCGGAGTCTAGCCCATCTGTTTGAGTAAAGCTTATGAATGCAAAACCGCCGACAGCCCCAGGAATTTGGGCCAGGTCAGGCCGCCTACGCCCAGTCCTGGTCGGCCTGGTGGCCCTGGTTAGCCTTTGGTTGTGGTGGCCCACGACTCCGGCGGCGGCGCGCGGCGTTCAGCAGACCGCCCAGGCCATACAGCCCTACCTAGACCGGGTAGCCGAGGCGGTGACCGAGTTCACCCTCGCCAACGGCATGAAGTTCATTGTGCTAGAGCGGCACCAGGCACCGGTGGTCTCGTTTATGATCCACGCCAACGTGGGCGCGGTGGATGAAGCCGACGGTAAGACCGGCGTAGCCCACTACCTGGAGCACCTGGCCTTTAAGGGCACCAGCCGCATTGGCACCAAAGACTTTGCCGCCGAGCAAGCCCTATTTGCCCAACTCGACGGGCTGTTTAACGACTTTTTAGCGGCCCAAATCGCTGGCGACACCGCCCAAGCTGCCGATCTTCAGGCCCAGATGGCGACCCTACAGCAGGAGGCCGCCAGCCTTGTAGAGCAAAACCAGTACGGCCAGATTATTCAGCAGGCTGGTGGCGTAGGCCTCAACGCCACCACGTCTGCCGACGAAACCCGCTATTTTTACAGCCTGCCCGCCAACAAGCTGGAGCTGTGGATGTCGCTGGAGTCGGAGCGGTTTTTAGACCCGGTGTTTCGCGAGTTTTACGAAGAAAAGGACGTCATTCTCGAAGAACGCCGCATGCGAGTCGACAACTCCCCCATTGGCGCCATGATTGAGCGGTTTTTAGAGGAGGCTTTTGTCAGCCATCCCTACCGTCGCCCGGTGATTGGCTACCAGGATGACCTCTTTGTGGCCACCCGCAACGATGTGCAAACCTTTTATGACACCTACTACGGCCCCGCCAACCTCACCGCCGTGGTGGTAGGCGATGTTGACCCCGCTGAGGTGCAGCGGCTGGCTAGGGTCTATTTTGATCGCTATACGGCCCGGGCCGTACCGCCTGAACCCACCGTTGACGAACCAGCCCAGACCGCTGCCAGGGAGTTTTCTTTGGCGCTGCCCTCGGAGCCTTGGTACCTGGAAGGGTACCACCGCCCCAGCCTCAACCACCCCGACCACGTCATTTACGGCATGATTGAGAGTCTGCTGGTGGGGGGCCGCACCTCCAGAATTTATGAGACCGTGGTCGACAACGCCCAGATCGCCTTGGATATCGGCAGCCTGAACGGATTTCCGGGCGATCGCTACGACAACCTGTTTGTGATCTATGGCCTCACGGCCCCTGGCCACACCCCAGAAGAAATTGGCGTGCTGTTTGCCCAGGAGCTAGAGCGGCTCAAGCAAGAGCCCGTTAGCCCCACGGAGCTAGACCGAGTCAAAACCCAGGCCCGGGCCGGGCTGCTGCAAAGCCTGGCCTCCAATAGCGGCATGGCCTCGCTGCTAGCCGAGTACCAGGCCAAAACCGGCGACTGGCGCAACATATTCAACAACCTCAAGGCCATCGAAACGGTGTCGGCGGCCGACATTCAGCGGGTAGCCCAGGACCTCTTTCGACCGGAAGGTCGCACCGTGGGCAAGCTGGTACAGGCCCCGTCGGCCCCGTAGCTGGCTAGAGCTGTTCGATCGCCGAGCCGCTGCCACAAAACACAGTCAACACATTCACAGTCAAGACCTGCGGTATTAGGACATTAGGACGCAAGTGATGAACGCGATCAGCTGGTTTATGGGTACCCGTCGAACTCTGCGGCGGGGAATGATGCCGCTGCTGGCCCTGGCCGGGCTTTTGGGAGTGTTGCTGCTGGCCTGGCAGCCCTCGGCGAGCGCCCTTACCCCACGCCACTACGACGAGCTAGAGTTCCCGACCCTGCGGGATATCGAAATTCCAGCCTATGAGCGCTACGAGTTGCCCAACGGCCTGGTGGTGTATCTGCTCGAAGATCACGAGCTGCCCCTGGTCAGCGGCAGCGCCACCTTTCGCACTGGGTCGCGGCTTGAGCCCACCGACCAAGTGGGACTGGCCAACCTGACTGGCGAAGCCATGCGCCTGGGGGGCACTACCCGCCTCGCTGCCGATGCTCTCAACCAGCAGCTGGAGCAGCGGGCCGCGTCGATTGAAACTACCATTGACACCAGCGAGGGCAGCGCCAGCTTTAGCAGCCTGAGCGAAGATACCGAGGTGGTGTTTGGCCTGTTTGCCGACGTAGTGCAGCGGCCCGCCTTTGCCAACGACAAAATCGATTTGCTCAAGCGCCAGTATGGCGGCGGCATTGCCCGGCGCAACGACGACCCCGACGGCATTACCAGCCGAGAGTTTCGCAAGCTGGTGTACGGGGCCAATAGCCCCTACGCCCGCACCACCGAGTACGCCACCCTGGCGGCCATTGACCGGAATGACATTGAAGCGTTTTACCGGGCATCGGTGCGCCCCGACCAAACCATTCTGGGGATTGTGGGCGACTTTGACAGCGCTCAAATGAAGCAGTGGATTAGCAGCTATTTTGGGGATTGGCAGGGGGAGGGGACGGCCCTACAGGACACATTGCCGTCGGTAGAGCAGGCCAGGGCGGGGGTGTTTGTGGTGGCGCAGCCCCAGCTGACCCAGAGCTATATTCAGCTCGGTCACCTGGGCGGACAGCTCGACTACCCCGACCACGCGGCCCTGGCGGTGATGAACGAAGTGCTCAATGGCTTTAGCGGTCGGCTGTTTAACGAGGTGCGATCGCGCCAGGGGCTAGCCTACTCGGTCTACGCGTTTTGGGCACCCCGCTATGACTATCCCGGATTGTTTGTGGGCGGCGGCCAAACCCGCTCTGAGGCCACTGTGCCTTTTATTCAGTCAACCCTCGCCGAAATCAATCGCATTCGCAGCGCGCCCGTTACCGAGCTAGAGCTGGCCCAGGCTAAGGATGCAGTACTTAACAGCTTTGTGTTTAACTTTCAAAGCCCCGGCCAAACCCTGGCCCGACTGATTCGCTACGAGTACTACGGCTACCCCCAAGACTTTGTCTTTCAGTTTCAAGACCAGGTGCGCGAGACGACGGCAGCGCAGGTGCAGGCCGCGGCCCAGGCCCGGCTCAGCCCTGAGCAGCTGGTCATTTTGGTGGTCGGCAATCCGGCTCAAATACAGCCGGGCCTCGATGCGCTGGCTCCCAACACCGCGGTGACCCCCGTCGATATCACCATTCCGCAGCCGGGGGTGTAGGCAGTGCTGTAGCCCATCTGGTTAAAACATTTCCTAGCTGAGCGTTCAAACGTTTACACGTTGGTGGGGGTTCTTGATGTCTTAACCAGCGCAGCTACGGCTATAGCTCAGGAATCTGTATCAGTGCCACCGGTATCGGTAGACGAGGCAGAGGAAACCTCTTCAGCGGTGGCAAACCAGTCACCGGGCAGCATGCGGGTGTCGTCATCGGCGGCTTCGGGGTCATCCATATCGTCGGTGGCCATGCTGTCGATTCGCATACCGTAGGGGGGCGCGCCGATATCTACAGCGCTGCTGGCATCGACAACACCCTCAGGCAGGGGCTGCGATCGCACCACCGCCTCAACGTTGCTCAGGTCGGCCAGCACCTCTTCGGCCCGCTGGTAGCGATCGGTGAAGTCGTAGAGCACCAGCCGGGTGACAATATCGCCAAAGCCCGAGTCGAGGTTGGGGGCCTCATGGCGCCAGATCAGTTCGCCATTAACATCGCGGCGCAGCGCGTAGGCCGGAATGCCGGTCAGAGCCTCAACGGCGGTAATGCCCAGGGCGTAGAGGTCGCTGCCAAACTTGGGCAGCCCCGCCGACTGCTCACTGGGCATATAGCCCTGGGTGCCCACCCCAATCGTTGAGGTCGAGGTGAGGTTGACCCCGGTATCGGCCAGCTTGTTAGAGATGAGCTTTACGGCTCCAAAGTCGATCAGCACCAGCTGCCCATCCGACTGCCGCCGAATAATATTAGAAGGCTTGATGTCGCGGTGAATGACGCCCTGGTTGTGGACAAAGGCGATCACCGGCAGCAGGCTCAGCAGCAGGTCGAGCACGTAGGCCTGGGGCATAGGGCGACGAGAGGCCAGCTCATCCTTAAGCAGGCGACCCTCAATCATCTCCTCGACCAGATAAAACGAGTTTTGGGCTTCAAAGTAAGCCAGCAGTCGGGGAATTTGACTGTGGTGGCCCAGTTTTTCGAGGGTTTCGGCCTCACCCTCAAAAAAGCGCCGGCCCAAGCGGTGGGCCCTCGGGTCGTTGCTGATAATCCGCAGCTGTTTGACCACGCAAATGGGTGCCCCAGGGCGCTGGGTATCTTCGGCCACGTAGGTTTCGCCAAAGCCCCCCGACCCCAGCAGTCGCACAATTCGGTAGCGGTTGGCCAGCAGCAGGCCAATCACCTCCGCCTCCCGCAGCCGCAGCAGGTCTTGCAGATCGTCCTGCTGGCTAATAATTTCCTGCACGATGGGGGAGGTGACGTACTGCTCTAGGGTTTGGCGCAGGCGCTGCTTGCGCAGCTGCTCGGTGACGATATCGGCCACAATGTAGGTGCTGCCCAGCACCATCAGCCCGACGATGGGCGCACCGGTGGGCAGCAGCAGACCGCCCCCGACGAAAACCGTATAGCTAATCCAAAACCAGCCGCCCAGGGTGGCGGCTGTCCAGCCCAGGCGGGCAATGGGCCGGTTAAACCAGCGCAGCAGCAGCACAAACCCGCCCCCGCCCCCCAACACCAGCAGCCCGCGCAGCCAGGGGTTGGGTAGGCCCTGACGCAGGCTAAGGCCGCTGCGCAGGTTAGCAATGTCGGTGGCCAAGATCTCGACCCCGGCCATGGTTTCGGGGTGCAGCAGCGTTTCCGAAAAAGGGGCCTGGTGGAAGTCTTGCAGAAACTTGGCGGTGCCCCCAATCAGCACAATTTTGTCTTGAAAGTAGCGCCCGTTGTCGAGCTGGTTGGCCCAGGGGTCGGGGTCGAGCACGTACCAAAAGGGCAGGTGGTTAAAGCTGCGGATGGGGCCGTAGTAGTTGATAAAATCGCCCCGGTAGGGCGGATGGTCAATCCTAGCCGCCTCCAACGTGGCCTCAGCAAAGGACTGGGTGTCCTCGGCCTCACTGCCGATCTCGCCAGGGTCGATATCCGCCTGGCTTGCGATCAGACCATCCAAGTAGGCGCGGCCATGGCGATGAATGCGGCCATCGGGCTCAATGGGAAAGTTGATGTTGCCGGTGTGAACGGGCGTATTCAGCAGTTTAGGGAAGGGCTGGGTGGGGCCAATGAGGGATCCCTGGCGCAGCTGAGCGTCGTCTACGGAGGTGGCCAGCACCACGCGATCGCCGTAGCGAGTCAACACATCGGCCAGGGCCTGGTCATCGGCGGGGCCATAGCTGCTGTCGGAGAACATCAAAATATCGACTGCTACCGCCCTAGCCCCCGCCGCCAGCACTCGTTCGATGGCGATCGCGTGGGCCTGGCGCTGCCACGGACTGCCGGCAATGGGCGCAAAATAGCTGTACTGCTTAGGGTTGGCTCGATAGTACTCCGCCTGGTTAAAGGATTCCTCATCCATGGCCAGAATGACAATGTCGTTGGGGGCCGCCACCGGGCCGCGAATTTCAAAAAAGAGGGTTTGCAACCGTCGCTCTAGCAGCTGCGCCGGCACCGAGTCGGTGGCCACATGGGCCGCCACAAAGCTCAGCCACAGCCCGGCCAGGGACAGTTTTACCCAGTCTCGCTTGATTTGCCGCTGCATCCAGCCCTTCACCCGGTAGCTGGTGGAGAGAG
>DASQNN010000243.1:0-3589 GCA_035644955.1 Nodosilinea sp.
CGACGACGCAGCCCGCCCGATTGTCTACCCCACCCCGACCTATGTGCTGTATCGCACTCTGGTGGCGCTGCAACCCGCCACCGTGGTAGAGGTTCCCTATCCTGACGATTTTCAGTTGCCGCTCAAGGAGCTGGTGGCTGCTCAGGGGGCGATTACGTTCATCGCTTCGCCCAACAGCCCGTCGGGGCATGTGGTGGCGCTGGCCGACCTGCGGGAATTGGCGCAGCAGGCTTCAGGACTGGTCGTGGTGGATGAAGCCTACGTTGATTTTGCCGAGGGCTCTGCTCTGTCGCTGGTGCAGGAGTTTGACAATGTGGTGGTGCTGCGTACCCTGTCGAAGGGCTATGGGCTGGCGGGGCTGCGGCTGGGGTTTGGGGTGGCTAATCCGGCGCTGTTGGCTGAGCTGTTTAAGGTTAAAGACAGCTATAACGTGGATGCTCTGGCGATCGCATTAGGAACTGCTGCCATGGGCGATCAAGCCTACAAAAACGCCTGCGTAACCAAAATTAAAGCCTCACGGGCAGCATTAACCCAAGAACTGCGGCAGCTGGGGTTTACGGTGCTCGACTCCCACGGCAACTTTGTCTTGGCTACGCCGCCCCAGCCCCATGCGGAGCGCCTGTATTTAGCCCTAAAAGAGCAGGGCATTTTAGTACGCTACTTCAAACAACCCCGGTTGAACGACAAGCTGCGAATTTCAGTGGGCACAGAGGAGCAAAACCAGACGTTGATCGCGGCCCTCACTCGTTTAACCCACGCTTATGGTGCGCCATGACTCAACCAGGGACTATTGAATTCATCCCCACACTCTAGCGTGGAGACGCACCTTCTTAGACGCTCCTGCGTCATTTCATCAGTTAGGGTAATTTGTTCGGTATCGGTAACGATGGTCGTCACCATGGCCAGGGTGACGACCGATTGGTCTGTACCCAAATTTCAACGGGTTTCTGTTGCAAAAGCAGTTTGTTATGCTGATGTCAGAAATGACGGTGAAGGATGATCCATTCATTCCGCCAGCAGGGAACTGAGGACATCTTCAATGGCAAAGCCTCTAAGGCTGCGAGAGCTACCTGTCCGCAAGACCTTTGGAAGCGGGCGACCCGGAAGCTCGATCAGATCGACTCAGCCGTTAACGTAGACGATTTGAAGGTGCCTCCCGGTAATCGATTGGAATTGCTCAAGGGCGATCGCACAGGGCAATACAGTATTCGCATTAATGACCAGTACCGCATCTGTTTTGGCTGGTCGGAGCAAGGGGCAACCGAGGTTGAGATTATCGATTACCACTAGAATGACTGAGCTATGAGAGTACCAACCCATCGACCACCCACCCACCCTGGCGAAATGCTGCTGGAGGAATTCTTAGTGCCGATGGGGCTATCGGCCCAAGGGTTGGCGGCCTCTATCAATGTGCCCGTCGCCAAAATTGAAGCGATGATTAGCGGGCAGCAGGGATTAACGCCAGGGTTGGCGCTACGGCTAGCGAAGTTTTTTGCTATGTCTGCCGATTTTTGGCTGACGCTACAACTGCGGTGGGATCTCTACCAAGCCCAGCAAGAGGAAGCCGAAGCGTTGGCCCAGATTCATCCCTACCAGACCGCTTCTTGATAGCCTTTTGATTCATTTAGATGAGCGTTCATTGCGTATTAATAAAACTGTCCCCGCATTTGCAAAAGATGCTGGTGCCGCGAATGCACTCTATGAGAAGCCAACTTGCCCCAGGGCATTGTTATCACATCACCATACGCTGCAATAACCGGGAGTTTCGGTTGATTCGCGATGAGTGTCGGGAGGTGTTGTTATACGCGATCGACAAATGCCAGAAGAACTATGGCTTTAAGCTCTATGCCCTGTGCATTATGAGCAACCATGTGCATTACCTACTGGAGCCTGCCCAGCCCGAAGACCTGCCTAAAATTATGCACTGGTTGAACTGGTACACAGCTATGTGCTTTAACCGCATGCTGAACCGCATAGGGCACTTCTGGGAGAAGCGGTACCACAGCACAGGCTTTCCGTTGAGCGACAAGCGGCGGGCGCTGAATACGCTGCGCTACATTCACGCGAACCCAAAGGCAGCTGGGATGCAGGAGGGATTTTTCTACGACTACAGCAACTACGGCAGCTACGACCGATTGACTACCGATGGGCTGACGCAGTGGCATCCGGCGTTTTTGGCGCTGGGGGCCACGCTGGAGATCTGTGCGGCGGCGTACCGGAAGTTCTGTAAAAAATACAAGCCTAAGCCGAAACTAGAGAAGCGGAACCATTGGGGTAGTAAGCTTTTGGCCCAAATCAAGGCCCGGAGCAAGCTAAAGAAAAAGACACCGGGGCAAAAGAGCCTGTGGGATGAGTGGAACGCCCCAGCCGCAGAAATTCGCCAGGTGGCGGAGAAGTTTGTATTGGCGAATTGCCTGCATCCAGAGGTAGTTCGTTTGCGGTTTGAGCCGCCCTCGAAAACTCGGGTGCCCCGTGGTGCCAGGTAACGGATCGCAGAAAGGTAGGTAAACTGTGTAAAAAGCTGGGGCGGAGAGTTTTTGAAAAACTCGGAGGTCTGGGGTACCCCGCTGGTGCCAGGCAACGGATCGCTGAAAGGCAGGTAAATCGTGTAAAAAGCAGCCGTTTACAAACTTTAAAAAACCGCTAGAACTGACTTAGGCTAAAGTTCACAAGTCTTGATGCGCACCAAAAAATATCGGCAAAGCTTGAAGCGCATGTTAGCGACCCTCATCTTAACCGAAAGTGGAACATCCTTCCCACTCAGGTGCCAGCCGAAATTCGGAAATTCGCCAGTCGGAGAAAAAGAAGGATTGGCTTTGAGGTCTTCGTACAACTGGTAAGAATCTCCTTTGCGCCAGCCGATGCGATCGGAAAACTCAGGCCAAATTGTAGCACCGGGAGAGTTGCCATCCAGCTTGGCCCCGCATTCCACGTAAATTTTCTTTTGCACACTAAAGCCAAACTTGCCCTGGCTATAGTTCACCCACATCCCATCAATGGTGCGTAAATCGGTGCAGGGAAAATTCAGTAGTTCTTGAGGGGCGAACCAATCGCCAGACTTTTTGCCCACGGCACGAATCATCACCTCATAGGTTTCCTTATCAGCATCGCGCCACTGTCCAGCCCTCAGCAGGTCACGCAGGCGTGTATAGTCAATCCCTTTTGCTGAACTCAGGTCGTCTTGGGCGACTTGTAGTTGGCGTAGCTGTTGTTGGCGGGCTTCCTCTCGCTGTCGTTGGGCAGCAGCTTCTACTTGACGTTGTCGTTAGGCTTCTTCCCGCTGTCGTTGGGCGGCGGCTTCTCGACGTTGACGATCTGCTTCGGCTTGGGCCTGGGGTTTGGGGGCAGGCTTGGGCGTATCGGGCGTACCAAAGAGACCTTGCAGCCACCCCTGTTTTTGGGGTTGTGGTGTTGGCGCTGGGGCCTTGGGGCTAACCACCACCGTGGGCACCGCTGGGGCTAGGGCGGCTTCTAGGGCTTGCAGGGCCGTTGCCCCATCGGCATAGCGGCGGCTGTAGTGGTGCCGCACCATCTGCGTTAACACCTTAGCCAGGGCGGGGCTGATGTTAAGTAGCTAGGCGCAATTAAA
>DASQNN010000244.1:0-1759 GCA_035644955.1 Nodosilinea sp.
CCGTCCACCACTGGTGGGTTTCGTCGGTTTCGCTCCAGTACAGGTCGTTGAGGTGAATGGGCGGGTGGGCCGGAAACAGATAGCTGCACAGAAGCGCCACCGTGGCCGGCGAGCCGCCCTGGTTGTGGCGCAGGTCAAACATCAGCGCGTCGGTGTGGGCCACCAGGGTCATAGCCGCCGCCAGAGACTCCCCGGCAAACTCCGGCGGCTCAAAGCTAAACAGCTGAATATAGCCAACATTGCCTGCCAACCGTTCGACCTTATTGAGGTCGAAATTGCGGTGACGGCTGGTCTGGTACTGGCGCTCCAGTTCCTCGGCGCTGGGGGCGGCTTTGGGGTCAATGTGGGGCAGGGGGGCGGGGCTAAAGTGAAGCTTAAGGTTGCGATCGCCGCTCAACTGCTGCAACTGAGCCGTCAACGTATCCGCCAGCTGTTGCCCGCCAGCGATGTCGCCATAGCCCCCGGCCTCAAGGCGCTGCACAATATCAGCCTGAATTTTTTCCGCCACCTCAGGAAACACGTAGGAATCCAGCTGAGCCACCAGTGCGCCCAGCACGGCTTCCCGATCAGCAGCAGCCAGCGACATATCCCCTGGCAGCGAGTTAGAGGCAGATACAGACATGGGTCGCCCTAGCGAATTGGCTCATGCACGGTCACCAGCTTAGTGCCATCGGGGAAGGTCGCTTCCACCTGCACCTCGTGGATCATCTCGGCCACCCCCTCCATTACCTCGGCTCGGCTGAGCAGGGTGGTGCCATAGCTCATCAGCTCGGCTACGGTGCGCCCGTCCCGCGCTCCCTCTAAAATAGCGGCCGAAATGTAGGCAACTGCTTCGGGATGGTTCAGCTTCAGGCCCCGATCTTTGCGGCGCTCGGCCACCAGCGCGGCGGTAAAAATTAACAGTTTGTCTTTTTCTTGAGGGGTTAGTTGCATGGGGCCAAACCGTAAGCACAGCGCTACAGCTAAGCTTTCAAGGTTTTGGGCGGCTTGTCAACCAGAGACTGAACAGTCTGGCCCTGGTTTTGAAAGTAAAGCTTAAGCCGTCGCCCTTAGAGTTAGAACTAAGCTAGGGTGCTTGAGGAAAAGGCCTACAAACCCGTTTTGCTCCCAGTTAAGCCTCGTCCAGCCCTCCTCGGGCTATTACTACCGGTGGAACTTGCCTATGTCTGCGCCCCTGATTGAGATTTTGCCCGATAAGCCTGCCCTGGTACAGCGGGCGCTAACCCTGGTTGTAGAAGCCATTCGTAGCGCCGTCGCTGCTCACGGCTACTGCACTCTGGCCCTGGCCGGCGGCAGCACGCCCAAACCCCTCTACATCGGCCTGGCCGAGCAAGACCTGCCCTGGGAAAAGCTCTACATCTTTTGGGGTGACGAGCGCTACGTACCCGTTGACCACCCCGACAGCAATGCCGGCATGGCCAAGGCCGCCTGGCTCGACCAGGTGCCGATTCCACCCGATCACATTTTGGTCACCCCCACCCTAGAAGGAGACCCAGCGGCGTCGGCCCGTCAGTATGAGGCCATGGTTAGGAGCGTGTTTGGCGGCCTCCAGGGGATTGCGCCTAACCAAGTGCCCGAGTTTGACCTGATTTTGCTGGGCATGGGGGATGACGGCCACACGGCATCGCTGTTTCCCCACACCGAGGCGCTGGCGGTGACCGATCGCCTGATTACCGTGGGCTACAAAGGCAGCGATCCCCGCATTACCTTTACCGCACCGCTGATTAACCACAGCCACCGGGTCTTGTTTTTAGTCGCC
>DASQNN010000245.1:0-3486 GCA_035644955.1 Nodosilinea sp.
ATCGTGCAGGGGGCGATCATCCACTGGGCGCGGCGCGATGCCCTCGATATTGAGGGGCTGGGCGAAAAGTGGGTGAAGCAGCTGGTCGAGCAGGGCCTGGTCCACTCCGTTGCCGACCTCTACGACCTCACCGTTGATACCCTGCTGCCCCTCGATCGCATGGGTCAGCAGCTGGCGCAAAAACTGGTGGGCGCGATCGCCGCCTCCAAAGCCCGCCCCTGGGCCTCAGTGCTCTACGGCCTGGGCATTCGCCACGTCGGCACCGTCAACGCCAAGACCCTGGCCCAGCATTTTCCTAGCGCCGCGGCGATCGCCGCCGCCAGCCCCGCAGCGATTGAAACCGTCCACACCATTGGCCCCGAAATTGCCCAGGCCGTCGCCCAGTGGTTTGAGGTGCCCGCCAACCAAACCCTGATCGATCGCCTGCAACAAGCCGGGCTTCAGCTGGCCGCCACCGCCGAGGACTCTGCCCCCAACCCCGGCCCCCTGGCGGGCAAAACCCTGGTGCTGACCGGCACTTTGCCCACCCTCACTCGCCCGGAGGCCACGGAGATCATCGAAGCGGCGGGCGGCAAAGTTACCAGCAGCGTCAGCAAAGCCACCGATTACCTGGTCGCGGGCGAAAAAGCGGGGTCAAAGCTTGCCAAGGCCGAGAGCTTGGGCATCAGCATTCTCAGCGAGGCCGACCTGCTGGCGTTAACAGGCGAGCAATAGGCCGGTTCTGCTCAAGGCATTCACGGGGTTAACCAAGATTCTAGGGAACCACTCGGGAGGCCGTATGCTGGAATGAAGCGCCTCTCCATAGGTGATCAACCTTATATTGAAGTAGTTCAATGGGTAAACCTTCCCAGCTCTGCCCTCTCCTAAGGGGGTGAAGGCTCAGGTTGTTGGCAAATGGATAGGTGTTTTTATGAAATTCTTTAAAAGGAAAAGTTTTTATCCTATTCCAGCCAGGCTTCCCTCCTTTTTGTATAAATTTAGGCATCATAAAGATGCTAATAGTGATAGGGAGCAGATTGCCAATGGACAATTCTCTGCTCATACAGAGGCCGCTTTAGGGTAATGAACCTGGACTTAATCAAGATTTTTAAGCCGCCTGCGACAGCGGCATCTGCAACCCGTGGGGCTGAGGTTCGCTAAGCATCTATCCGACCGATGCCCACAGCTTTACCCATTGCAGCTATGTTGAGTAACGCTTGAACTATCTGAATCTGAAATCGTCTGAAATATAGATACGGAGTACGGTTTGGGGTACTGCTGAATGGACGGACAACCGATTCCTGGCTCGATGGCTGACAAGCTATCACTGATTCCCTATGCCTTGATGTCGGCTTCGAGCGCCGAGGATAGGTCAATTGATGAGGTTGTGCTCGATGCCCTCGGCGCCATTCGCCTCCACCTAGATATGGAGGTGGCGTTTGTGTCTGAATTTACAGAGGGTAGGCGCTGGTTTCGCTACGTGGATTCGGCCCTGGAGACGTTGCCCATTGCCGTGGGCGACTCAAACCCGCTAGAGGAGAGCTATTGCCAGCGGGTGGTGGATGGCCGCCTGCCCGAGCTGATTCAAGACGCCACCACGGTTCCAGCCGCCCTAGAACTGGCGGTCACCACCGACTTGCCCGTGGGGGCCCACCTCAGCGTGCCCATTCGCCTCAGCGATGGACAGGTCTACGGCACCTTCTGCTGCTTTAGCACCCAGCCAAACCTGACTTTGGGCGATCGCGACCTCGCCATCATGCACCTGTTTGCCGAGTTTACCTCCCGCCAAATTGACCGCGACCTAACCGCCACAATCGACCGGCGAGAGATGATCGAGCGGGTCACCGCCATGCTTGAGGCCGAGTTGTTTACGGTGGTTTACCAGCCCATTGTTGACCTGGTCGAAAACAAAATTATTGGCTTGGAGGCGCTGACTCGGTTTTGGTATCAGCCCATTCGCAGCCCCAATACCTGGTTTGCCGAGGCGGCCAAGGTGGGGTTTGGCGAGCAGATGGAGATGGCGGCGATCGCAAAAGCATTAGTTGCGCTCGACCTCATCCCCGAAGGGATCTATCTCTCGCTCAATGTGTCGCCCGAAAATATTCTCAATGGTGCTATCCATCGGGCCCTTCAGGATGCGCCCCTCCATCGGCTTGTGCTCGAAGTGACCGAGCACGTCGCTATTCCCGACTATTCGCAATTCGACAAATGCCTGGCCCCCCTGCGCGATCGCGGCCTTCGCCTTGCCGTTGACGATGCCGGAGCCGGTTACGCGAGTTTTCGCCACATTCTGCAGCTCAACCCAGATATCATCAAGCTCGATATTGGCCTCATCCACAATATTGATACCGACCCAACCCGGCGGGCCCTGACGGCGGCCCTGGTTGGCTTTGCCCAAGAAACCGGCAGTAAGATCGTGGCCGAAGGCGTAGAGACGACCTCAGAGCTGCAGGCCCTACAACAGCTCCGGGTCTGCAAAGCCCAGGGCTACCTCCTGGGCAACCCGCTACCCATCGACGAGGCCGCTGCGCTGTTTTAGTCGCCCTCTGTCGCCCAGGTTTTGGGGCTTTGAACTGGCGCGCACTGATCCCACCAGCCGAGGCAGCGTGTATTCTATAGTGTCAGTCTGACCCGAGACACCCGCCCGTAACCCCAGGCAGTTACCAAAGGAGACAGCGTATGTGTGGCATTGTGGGATACATCGGCACCCGGCCCGCCGCCGACATCTTGATGGATGGTCTGCGTAAGCTCGAATATCGCGGCTACGACTCCGCCGGCCTCGCCACCGTGTACGAAGGCGAGCTGCACTGCGTGCGCGCCAAGGGCAAACTGCAAAACCTGCAAGACAAGCTCGACGGCCAAGCCAACCCCGCCCGCCTCGGCATTGGCCACACCCGCTGGGCCACCCACGGCAAGCCCGAAGAGTACAACGCCCACCCCCACCGCGATGCCACCGGCCGCCTGGCCGTGGTGCAAAACGGCATCATCGAAAACTACCGCGAGCTGCGCGAAACCCTCAAGGCCCAGGGCTACCAGTTTGTCTCCGACACCGACACCGAAGTGGTGCCCCACCTGATTGCCTCCTACCTGGGGCAGGTGAGCGAAGCCACCACCCAGGGCCGATCGCGCCTGCTGGAGGCCACCCGTTTGGCCGCCCAAGATCTGCACGGAGCCTTTGCCCTGGCGATCGTCTCCGCCGACTATCCCGACGAGCTGGTGGTGGTGCGCCAGCAGGCCCCTCTGGTGATTGGCTTTGGCCAGGGCGAGTTTTTCTGCGCCAGCGATACCCCGGCGATCGTGCCCCACACCCGCGCCGTGCTGCCCATGGAAAATGGCGAGCTGGCCAGCCTCTCCCCCCTGGGGGTAGAGGTGTACAACTTCGCGGGCGATCGCCAGCGCAAGCACCCCATCACCCTGAACTGGAACCCGATCATGGTGGAAAAGCAGGGGTTCAAGCACTTCATGCTCAAGGAGATCTACGAGCAGCCCGGCGTGGTGCGCACCGCC
>DASQNN010000246.1:0-4725 GCA_035644955.1 Nodosilinea sp.
GCCTCTTCCCGCACAGTTGGCATGGAAAACAAAATCGAGTCGGTTAAAACACTCGCCACATCTCGATTGGCTAGATGAGCGAAGCGCTGGGCTCGCTGGTAGATATCATCTGGCAGTGTGATGGTGACTTGAGTGCTCATGCAGATACCTGGGACAGAATTAGCAGGAGTTGCTGATCTTTGGCTTCAAGGGAAAATGGTGAATAGCGATTTACCTCTACTGCCAAACGTAGATCAAGATGAATAGAATGATCCAGATTACATCTACAAAGTGCCAGAACAGGGAGGTTGCCGCTACGCCAAACTCGCCACCGGCGTAGTTGTTGGGCAAAAACGATCGCCCTAGCATAATCCCCTGCAAGAGCACGCCGGTCATCACGTGCAGGCCGTGGAAGCCGGTCAGCAGATAAAAGGTGCCGCCAAACACGCCGTCGGTAAAGCCGAAGGGCAACCCCATCCACTCCACCGCCTGGCCGTAGAGAAAGAAGCTGCCCATGGCCATGGTCAGCAGCCAAAAGGCGCGAAAGCCCCAGAGGTTTTCTTTGTGCAAAAACCGCTCGGCGAAATAGATCACAAAGCTGCTCGACACCAGCACGATGGTATTAATCAGCGGTTCGCGCACCTCTAGCCCCTCAACGCCGGCTGGCAGCCAGTCGGTGAGGTTGGTTTTGTAGACCGTGTAGCCCACAAAAAAACTCAGGAAAATCACGCTTTCTGACAGCAAAAAGACGATGAAGCCAAACATGCGATGGTCTTCTTCTTCGTGCTCGGCGGCGTGGGGGCTGTGGGTGTTGAGGGTGGGGTCGAGGTTAGCTGTGCTCACTGATCAACTCTCCAGCGGGATGGTTGGCAACTAGGGGTTCGTTGGAGCCGTAGCCGTAGGGGCCAGACACCACAATCGGAATTTCTTCAAAGTTTTCGACCGGCGGCGGCGAGGGAATCAGCCACTCCAGGCCAATCGCATTCCAGGGGTTAGCCGGGGCTCGCTCACCCAGCACCCAGGAGCTAACGATATTGAGAATAAAGGGCAGGGTTGAGACCCCCAGCAAAAAGCCGCCCAGGCTGGCGATCACGTTCCAGTAGGCAAACTCAGGGTCGTAGGAGGCCACCCGCCGAGGCATGCCCATCAGCCCGAGGGGGTGCATCGGGAAGAAGTTGAGGTTGACGCCAATAAAGGTGAGGGCAAAGTGCAGCTTGCCCAGACCCTCGTAGTACATGTGGCCGGTCATTTTGGGGAACCAGTGGTAGATGGCGGCGTAGATGCCCATCACCGTCGCCCCATAAATCACGTAGTGAAAGTGCCCCACCACAAAGTAGGTATTGTTGACGTGGATATCGAAGGGCACGGCCCCCAGCATGACGCCGGTAATGCCAGCGAATAGAAAACAGACCAGGCCGCCCAGGGCAAACAGCATAGGGGTGTCGAGCCGCAACTTACCGCCCCACACCGTGGCTACCCAGGCAAACACCTTCACCCCGGTGGGCACCGAAATCAGCATGGTGGAAAACATAAACAGCATCCGCATCCAGCTGGGGGTGCCGCTGGCGAACATGTGGTGCACCCACACCATGGCGCTGAGCACGGTGATGAGCAGCGAAGACACCACGACAAACCGGTAGCCAAACAAAGGCTTGCGGGCATAGACCGGAAAGACTTCGGAGAATGTGCCGAAGATCGGCAGAATAATCACGTAGACCGCCGGGTGAGAGTAGAACCAAAAGAAGTGCTGATAGAGCACCGGGTCGCCGCCCCTGGCCGGGTCGAAAAAGCTGGTGCCCGCTGTCAGGTCGAGCAGCAGCATCACGGCCCCCGCTGTCAGGGAGGGCAGACCAAACAATTGAATCATCTGGGCCGCCAGCACCGACCAGCAAAAGGCGCGCATTCTGAACCAGCCCATGCCGGGGGCCCGCATGCGAAAGATGGTGGTGACAATGTTGACCGCCCCCATGATCGACGACACTCCCGAGAGGGCAATGGCCAGCAGCCACAGCACCTGGCCATTGATGAGATTGCCGGTAGGGTTTTGCAGACTGACCGGGGGGTAGGCCCACCAGCCTGACTGCGACGGCCCGCCGGGGATAAAGAAACTGACCATCAGCAGGGTGCCAAACACCGGCACCAGCCAGAAGGCGGCGGCGTTGAGCCGGGGGAAGGCCATATCCCGCGCCCCAATCATTAAGGGCACCAGATAGTTAGACAGCCCATTGAGCATCGGGAAGGTCCACATGAACAGCATGATGGTGCCGTGCATGGTAAATAGGGCGTTGTAGACGGTTCGATCGACCAGGTCGGCCTCGGGGGTAATTAGCTCGCCCCGCATGACCATGGCCATCAGCCCGCCAATTAAAAAGAAGACAAAGGCGGTGACCATGTACTGAATGCCGATCACCTTGTGGTCGGTGCTGAAGCTAAAAAACCGTCGCCAGTTGTTGGGGGCACCAGGAAACGGCTGATCGCTCTTGGCGGCGATCGCATCGAGCGACGCATTACTCATAGTTATCTTCCTCAGAGCTGGCGAAATTTACACGGGGGGGCGGGGCCGGTTCAATCGATTTCCAGCCCAGGCGCTCTGTAGAAATAGGCCTATTGAACTCGCGGTAGGCCCGGTTGTCGGCGACGGTGAGGGGCTGGGCGGCGGCATCGGCCAGCCACTGCTGGTAGGCCTCAGCCGACTCAACCACCACGATGCCCTGGTTGGCGGCAAAGTAGGTGCCGCTGTAGTCGGAGTCGCGCAGCCGGTAGCGCCCCTCGCGGATGGGGGTAAAGCCAAAGTCGATAGAGCTACCCGGAATTATGTCCTGCTTGACGCGAAAGGCGGGGATATAGAACCCGTGCAGCACGTCCTCAGAGGTCAGCACTAGCCTGGCCCGCTCGTCCACCGGCAGGTGCAGCTCGGTGCTGGTAAGGTTTTGATCGGGGTAGTAAAACTCCCAAGCCCACTGGCGAGCGTGGACTTCGATTGGGGTTTTCTCGGGTACGGCGGGCAGGGTCGCCGCTTCGGCAGGGGGCATCAGGCTCAGGCTGGGCACGTGATTCATGTGCTCCATCGGGCCGAGAATGGCCATCTGATCGTAGATCTGGTAGCTATAGGTGGCAATCCAGATCACCAGCCCCAGGGGAATTGTCGTCCAGAGGATTTCGACTAGCAGGTTGCCTTCGACCGGGGGGCCATCGCTGATGTCGTACTTGTCCGCTCGCTGAAACAGCACCGAGTACAGCAGCACGGCGGTGACTCCCAAAAAGATGAAGCTGCCAATGGTGGTCAAAAAGCCAAATAGATCGTCGACCAACAGCGCTTCGGCTGAGGCCTGGGGCGGCATCCAGAGGTAGGCCTGGCGACCCACCCAGAGGCTGATTGCGGCATCGGCGATCAGCAGGGCGACCAGCTGCGCAACCGTGCGAAAGGAAAGGCTACGGGTTTTTTTCGGTGTCGTCGGTGTTGTCATATCACTGTGGGTCCTCTAGAGCTGGTTGGGGTTGCCCCCCGATCGCAGCAGTTGATCCGCCGTCACATGCACCCCAAAGTCACCCCCCAGGTGAGCGCCCAGGGTGCCCTGGGCAAACATCAGCGCAAAGACAACTAGCCCCACCAATAGGTAGCTCCACTGCACTTGCCGAGCCCGATCTTGCCGCCACAGGTAGCGCTGAAAGCCGCGCCAGATGGTCATACCTACAATCAGCGTCAGGATGAGCACGCCCCCTAAACCGTGCCAGACCATGGTGTCTTTGATCCCCAGTCCCCAGGCGCTAACCCCAGGTACCGACATATCGGCCAGCAAAATTTCGTAGAAGCCGGCGGCAACGGTAAAGAAGGTAATGATGGCGGCGGCAACCATGTTGTACCAGCCCACATCAAACAAGTTGGAGCGGGTGGCCGGAATCGCCAAAAACCTAAATACCCGCTTTTCTAACGGAAACAGCGCCCCCACAATATCAAAGCCAATCGCCACAATAAACAGACCCAGCGTTAAATGCACCAGGTTGGGGTGAATGGGAATGGAGTACGGCAGGTCGTTAGCCCCGGTAGCCGCCAAAGACCAAAGGCTCACAGTAGACCTCCCCGGGTAGCTTCTACTAAGGGCGCGCTGTGCAGCCCATAAACCCAAACCAGCTTGTCGCCCAAATAAACCTGGAAGAGCACCACCGCCGTCAGCAGAGCGTCTAAGCCTAGATAGGGCATAGGCAGCTGGTCGGGAGTGCGAATGCGAATGATGTAGCGCCAGCCGGTCAGGGCCGCGATGATGCCCGAGAGTGACCAGCCGATCAGGGTGTGTAAGTTTAGGTCGTTGACGGCGGCGGCGTAGGGTTCGGCTAGACCGGCTTCGATCTGGCCAAAAATAATGGCGATAAAGATAGAGACTGTGGCAAATACCATGTTCCACCAGCCCACCTCAAACAGGCGGGTGTTTTTGGTTAAATAGCCCACCAGATCGCAGAGGACGGCAAACAGCACCATCGCAATCACGAAGTGCACCACGATGGGGTGAATGGTGTCGGGGTAGGGCAGGTTGTGGTCGTTGAGAGGGGGCAGGTACTCAAACACGGGGCTTTCTTTGGGGATAGGGGGCTTGAGCGACGAGGAGCACGACACGGTTAGAGTGTAGCGTCTAGGCAACTTTTGGGCTGGTAGCGTGGGCAGAGCCAGCTGCTTTTTATAGGGTAGGCATCGAAGCTATCAATAGCTAGGGTCAGTTTAGATGTGGGCAGATTCTCTCACTGGTGAGG
>DASQNN010000247.1:0-1787 GCA_035644955.1 Nodosilinea sp.
GGTTTGCAGGGCGGCAAACACGTCAAACTCAGGAATGCCCCGCGCCGAGCCGCGAATCACTTTGTGGTCATCGTCCTCGTAGGTGCCGATGAAAACGGGCACGCCGTAGCGCTCCACCAGCCGCGAGGCCACAATGCCAATCACGCCGTGGTGCCAGCCGGGCTGCACGACCACCAGCACGCGATCGCGCTCAATATCCACGGTGCTCAGCGCCCGCTGCTGCTCGCACCAGGCGATCGCCTCCTGCTCAATGCTCTGGCACAGGTCTTGGCGGGTGCCGTTGATCTGCTCGCACTGCATGGCCCGCTCCAGGGCCACCCCCACATCGTCGGTGGTCAGCAGGTCGATCACAATCTGCGGCTCGCTGATCCGGCCCACCGCATTGATGCGCGGCCCCAGGCGAAAGCCAATGTGCTCGGGCTTGAGCGGCTTGCTCTGGTCGGCCAGCCCCGCCACCTGAATGAGCGCCTGAATGCCGAACAGACGCGATCGCGGCAGCAGCCCCAGGCCCCGTCGCACCCAGCGCCGGTTTACCCCCGTCAGCGGGGCCAGGTCGGCAATGGTGCCCAGGGTAAACAGCTCCAGCAGCGGCCCGGTGAGATCCTGGGTGCGGCCTAGGGCCTGGGCCAGACACACCGCCAAAATGTAGGCCACCCCCACCCCCGCCACGCCTCGGTAGGGCGAGGTCTCGGGCAGCAACTTGGGGTTTAAAATCGCGTTTGCCGGGGGAATCTCGGGGGGAATGTCGTGGTGGTCGGTGATAATTACCGCCAGGCCCAGCTCGCGCGCCCGGGCGATCGGGGCCACCGCCGCAATGCCGTTGTCCACCGTCAAAATAATGCTGACACCCTCGGCGTAGCAGTCTTCCACAATGCGGGTGTTGATGCCGTAGCCCTCGGCCATGCGGCTGGGAATGGTGTAGCTCACCTGCCCGCCCAGCGCCCGCAGCGCCCGCAGCAGCAGGGCGGTGCTGGTCATGCCGTCGGCATCGTAGTCGCCGCAGATGGCGATCGCCTGCTGGGTGTTAATGGCCGTCACCAGCAGCTCTAAACTCGCCGCCAGGTCGGGAAATTCCGCCAGGGGCGAGGGCAACTGCTGCCGCTCGGGGTCCAAAAAATCCGTTGCCTGGGCGGGAGTGGTAAGGCCCCGGTTAATCAATACCTGGGTGAGCAGCGGCGAAAGCCCCGTAACCTGGGCCAGGGATGCGGCCAAAGGTGCATTCGCAGTCGCTACCTGCCACCGCTGGCGCGGCAGGCCAGTGGTGGCAGGTGTAGAAGCGGTTGGGGGGGCTGTAGCAGACTCAGTCACAGGTCAGGGAAACTAGATCATGTGAACTTATCATACCTGGAGTTCCCGGTTTGGTTAAACCCGGCTCACTCCCAGCAGAGATTCGTAACCCAGCCAGTTTAGAGCAATAGGCCAGAATAAAAACCTAAAGCCGACAGCATTAAAGAGTTGGGTATTAGCAAAAGAAGTCAGCGTAGACGCTGCTGGTGTTGCCGGTCTGTGGCCCCTGACCGTAGGCCCGCTGAATGTTGTCAAAGGTCATGACGGCGGTGGGAGTGTCGTCGGCGAGCAGGCGGCGGTTTAGCAGCAGCAGGCGATCGTAGCGGTGCAGGGCGTCGCCCCACTCGTGGCTGCACACGACCAGCGTTTTGCCCTCGGCCTGTAGCTCGGCAAAAATGCCCAGCATCAGGGCCTCGGTTTTTTTGTCGATGCCGGTAAAGGGTTCGTCTAGAAGCAGCAGATCGGCTCCTTGGGCTAGAGCGCGGGCCAGAAACACACGC
>DASQNN010000248.1:0-14771 GCA_035644955.1 Nodosilinea sp.
CAGACCGGGGAAGAAAATGAAAAAGGCGCTAAAGGGCGTGCCCAGCCCCTCCAGCAGGGTGCTGAGCAGCTGGCGCAGGCGATCGTAGCGATCGCCATCGTCCAGCCCAAACACCGCCTTGAGAATCACCCGCAGGGTAATATCCTGCATGGCGGACCGCAGGTTAAAGGCGGTGCCCGGCTGCCAATCCGCCATCACCTGGGCGGTCAGAGCGCAGATCACATCGCCGTAGGCCCGCATGCGATCGCCGTGAAAGGGCGGCATCAGCAATCGACGGTGTCGGCGGTGGCGCGCTCCATCCAGCAGCAGCAGGGAGTGATCGCCGAGCAAAAACGTCAACCCGCTGCCCACGCTCTGGGGTGGCACGTGGAACTGGGCCGCATCGGCCTGAAAAATGCCCTGAATCACCGCCGGATCGGCCACGTAGATGGAGGGCGGCGGCCCCTCTCCCACCTGAAACACCGGCCCATAGCGGCGATAGTTGTCTTCAAAGTAATCCAGCGGGCGCAGAATGAGTCTGGGGGCGCGTCGCCAAAAGGGCGTTTTAGAGCCGGGGATGGCAGGCATAACAAAAAAGCATCCGTGGGTGAGGGATAAAGCCAGCGGTGCACTGCCCCGATCGCTAGTTCGCGCTCGGCTGGTTCAGCCGCTGCTGCTTCAGGTAGGTAAACACCGACTTGTCGCCAATGTCGGGCACGATGGGTTGCACCACCTTGCGCAGGGCAAACACCAAAAACAAAACGGCCCAGGCGGCGAGCAGTCCCTGCTTTGCACCTAGGGGTAGCCAGCCCGAGAGGTGGCCCAGCAGCAGCAGCGGCACCAAAGGCGTCAATAGCTTGGTCTCCAGGCGATTAAAGCAAAAGGCTTCTTTAAAGAAAATGCCGGTCAGGGCGACGAAGGTAAAGCCAATGCCCCACAGCACCGCCGGCATCTCTACGACCGTTTGGGCCAGCGGGCCGTCTATGCCGTGGGACAGCACCAAAGACGCCACTCCGCCCACCAGCCAAGCCCCTTGCAGCAGGCGATGCAGCGGCACCAAGTAGATATGAATCGTGGCCAAGCTCAGCCCCAGCCCCAGCCAAAACAGCGTGTAAAGCGCGCTCAGGGCCTGCACCAGCGTCGGATTTTGGTTGAAGAAAAGCGCGATCGCGCTGCCCACGCCAAAGGCCAGTGCTGCCACCATCAGGCCAGCGCGGTAGAGCACCACTCCCCGGCGATCGCCCGGCGTAATGGTGTAGTCGCCAAACTGCCCCGAATAGACGACCGTAGTCTCGTTCGCAGCGCTGTCCATAGCGTTTACCCCAGTTAAAAACCTACGGTTAACCCGCATTTCTATCCTATCGGGTTAGCGGCTGTTGAGTTAGAAGCTGTTGGGTTAGCAGCTGTTGGGTTAAAGGCTATCGGGTCAGCGCGATCTGGGTCGGCAGGGTGATGGTAAAACAGGTCTGGTTTTCATCGCTGGTGACCTCAATGTCGCCCTCCAGGTGCATCACCAGCTTTCTCACCAAAGCCAGCCCCAGGCCCGTCCCCCCCTGCTTCCAGGGGTCAGCGCTGGGTACCCGATAAAACTTGTCGAAGATGCGGGGCATTTCCGCCGCCGGAATCGTGACGCCGGTGTTGGTGAGGGCGATCGCTATCCGTTCGCCGCGGGCCGCGGCAGGGGCGGCAACGCTGAGGGTAATGTGCTCCCCCGGCGGGGTATATTTGCAGGCGTTGTTGAGTAGCTCTGCCAGCACCCGCTCCAGACTGGCCAAGTCGGTGTGCAGCACCGGCAGCGTCGGTGCAGTAACCAACCGCAGGGACTGATCGCGGCTTTTAGCGCGGGTCACAAAGCTATCGATCCAGCCCGACAACCAGGCGTCGAGCAAAATGGGTTCGGGCTGAACGGGATGGTTGCCCACATCCAACCGCTGCAGATCGAGCAGGTCGTTAATCAGGCTGATTTCGCGCTCGCACTCCTCCTGCAAAATGCTGTAGTAACGGCCAATGCGCGTTCGCTCTGCCTTAGGCTTCTGCAGGTCGGCAGTGAGATCAAACTCCTGGTTAAGGGTCACCCCCAGCAGCTGCAGGGCCACCCGCATGCTGGTCACCGGGGTGCGCAACTCGTGGGAAACCGTGCTGAGAAAGTCATCTTTGAGGGTGTTGAGTCGCTCTAGCTCCGCCACCTGGGACTGGGCCGCCTGGTAGAGCCGGGCCTGACGAATGGCGATCGCGCACTGGTTCGCCACCTGCTGCACCAGGCGAATCTCGATGTCGTTAAAGCCGTAGTCGCGCCCGTTGATCAGCCATAGGTCGCCCAGCACACCCCGGTCATCCACAATCGGGCAGGCCAGCATAGCCACGTAGCCCCGCACCGGGTTCGGCTCCACCGAGCAAAATTGAAAGTACTGCCCGTCCAGCAGCTGATGGTACACCTCTGGAAAAGCCTCCATCTGGGCCACCCGCCCCTGGTAGGAGGGGCTAGAGCTGTTGTACTCATAGTAAATAGTTGAGGTGCCCTGCTCCAGGTCGTAGAGGGACGTGTTCGACCCCTTCACCTCTAGGGCCTCGGTCAGCTCCTTCACCGCCGTCAGCATAATTTGGTTGACATCGAGGCTGTCGCGCACCCGGTCGGTAATGCGCTTTAGGGTCGCCTCAAACTCCAGGGCGGTTTGCAACTCCTCGGTGCGCTGGGCCACCTGCTGCTCCAGGTCAGTGTTGAGCCGCTGCACCTGGTTGTAGAGGCGGGCCTGCTTGATGGCACCGCCCACCTGGGTGGACACCTCCCGCAGGGTCTCAATTTCCCAAGCCGCCCAGGGGCGCGGACCGCTACAGTTGAGGGCACACACCAGGCCGTAGAGAGCATCCCCCTGCACAATCGGCATAATCAGGCAGGCCCTGACTCTAGCCTGGTCAAACTTGGCCAGGTAGGCGGGGGGTAGGTGAGCGGTGGCAATGTCGTCGATCACCTCCATCTCGCCCTGGCGGTAGCGCATCAGATCCGCAGGAATAAAGCTGAGGTCGGTTTGGGCGAGAGCTGAGTTGGCCATAGTGCCACTGGCCGATTCGGCCACCACCCCGTTGTAGTCGGGGTCGAAGCTGTAAAACAAAACCCGGTCAATCCGCAAAAAGCGGCGCACCTCGTTGACCGTCGTCTGCAATAAATCTTCAGAGTTGAGCGATTGCAGCAGGTGCTGGGCGATCGCCCCCAGCAGCCGCTCCCGCTCCGACTGCCGCCGCAGGGTTTGCTCCACCCGCTGGAGGGGGGTAATGTCCTGCAAACTCACCAGCAGCAGCGGTTCACCATCGGCGGCCCAAAACCGCCGCACCGTTGCCGTCAGCTGGCGATCGCCGCCAGCGGTATCAATCATCTCGATCGCAACGGTTTGCGCTTCGCCACTGGCCAGCACTCGCTGTCCCGCCGCCACCATCTCCTGGCCCACCGCGGGCGGCAGCACATCGGTCTCCCGCTGCCCCACCAAGGCCTGCCGGTCGCCCACCAGAGGGGCGCAGGCCGCATTGAGAAACACCCAGCGGTGGTGCTGGTCGGTTATCCACAGCGGCTCGGCGATCGCGTCCAACATTTCCCCAGAAGCGTGGGCGGCGAAGTCAAGACAAGGCCGCTCTCCCTGGGGCGTGGGGTCAAGGGGCATAGACATAACCGATAGGGAAGGGATTGGATGAGGGAAAGGGGCACATGCTCTATAACACTATGCCCAGGGCCGCCAGACAATACCCAAATCCCGCCAGCAAAAGGCAATTGCAGAAAAATTTTAGTTGAGCTATGTCTTAACTACCCCTATAGTCTATAATCGTAGACCGTGCACATTTGCAGGCCCTATGAACGCAGAGGAAATCATCCGCTCGATTGAGGCGGAGCAGTTAAAGACTGATCTTCCCACCATTTACGTCGGCGACACCATTCGTGTTGGCGTGCGCATTCAAGAAGGTGGTAAAGAGCGGGTTCAGCCCTACGAGGGCACCGTCATCGCCATGCGCAATGGCGGCATCAATCGCTCCATCACGGTGCGAAAGATTTTCCAAGGGGTGGGCGTTGAGCGAGTATTTCTGCTCCATGCTCCCAAGGTGGCCAGCATTGCCGTGCTGCGTCGCGGTAAGGCTCGTCGGGCCAAACTCTACTACCTGCGCGATCGCGTTGGTAAGGCCACCCGCCTAAAGCAGCGTTTCGACCGCCCAATCAATTAGAATTGGGTGTAGGGTTGAGTTCTGGTGCCCAGCACCTGGCTCCATGCGTCCTTAGTTCAGTTGGTAGAACGCGGGTCTCCAAAACCCGATGTCGGGGGTTCGAGTCCTCCAGGGCGCGCTGAGTTGTGGCAGTGACAAAGTCCAAAACGTTTGGCTTTTTGTTCCTAGGGCAGGCCAATCTGCGGGCCTTGTCACTGCCTTAAACTCGTAATTAGGCCAGGGGTTATCGTCACTAGAATCATGCTTTTGGTCAGTTCAGCCAGAATCAGGCCGGAACTATCGGTTTATTCTCCCCAGTTAGACAGTTCGGACCAGCGCCAACAGGAGCCAAGCCAGTGGTTAAGAAAGACGCCCCAATAGAGTCTAAGGGCAAGACCTCAGACGCCCAAGCCGCTGAGCAGGGCTTCAGCGTGGGTGCCTTTTTACAGGGCACCAAAGAAGAATTGGGCAAAGTGGTTTGGCCAAGTCGGCAGCAGCTCATTAGCGAGTCCGCCGCCGTCATTCTTATGGTTAGCCTTTCCGCCACGCTGATCTATCTTGTCGATCGACTGTTCGGGTGGATTTCGGGGCAGGTATTCTAATGGCGCTTACAGACGACGACTTCAACTACGATGACGCTCCCCTCGACGAGCCCTTAGACGACGATCTAGAGGCCAATTCCCCAGAGTCAGCCGCTGGGGCTACTGAGGAAGGCAACGACGGCGAAGCCGCTCGCTTCTACCAGCGCAAGGCGCGGTGGTACGCTGTTCAGGTCGCCTCGGGCTGCGAAAAGCGCGTCAAACTCAACCTTGAACAGCGGATTGGCACGTTAGATGTGATCAACCGCATTTTTCAGGTTGAGATTCCTCAGACTCCGGCGGTTAAACTCCGCAAAGATGGCTCCCGTCAAAATATCGACGAGAAAGTCTTTCCCGGCTACGTGCTGGTGCGCATGTACATGGATGACGAAGCCTGGTCGGTGGTCAAAAACACCCCCCACGTCATCAACTTTGTTGGCGCTGAGCAGCGCCGCGCCTACGGTCGTGGTCGCGGCCACGTCAAGCCCATGCCCTTGGGCATGAGCGAGGTCAAGCGCATTTTCAAGCGCACCGAAGAGCAGAAGCCTGTGGTCAAAGTCGACATGGCCCCCGGAGACAAAATCACCGTGCTCTCAGGTCCATTTAAAGACTTTGAGGGCGAGGTGGTGGAAGTCAGCCCTGAGCGCAGCAAGCTGAAGGCTTTGCTGTCCATTTTTGGGCGCGACACCCCAGTAGAGCTGGAATTTAATCAAGTGGAAAAAGAGAGTTAATTAATGGCTAAGAAAGTTGTAGCGCTGATTAAGCTGGCACTTCCTGCTGGAAAGGCCAACCCAGCTCCCCCCGTCGGCCCAGCCCTGGGTCAGCATGGGGTTAACATCATGGCCTTCTGCAAAGAGTACAACGCCCGTACCCAGGAGAAAGTGGGTCTGGTGATACCGGTTGAGATTTCGGTCTTTGAAGACCGCAGCTTTACTTTTATCCTCAAGACTCCGCCGGCTTCGGTACTGATCAAAAAGGCTGCCGGTATTGAGAGCGGTTCGGGCGAACCCCGTACCAAAAAGGTCGGCTCCATCACCCGCGCCCAGCTCCAAGAAATTGCCGAAACCAAAATGCCCGACCTGAATGCCAACGATATTCAGGCCGCGATGAATATTGTTGAGGGCACCGCTCGCAACATGGGCGTCACTGTGGCTGACTAGGCCTCGACCCAGGGAGTTGGTTATCAACCCATTTTCGCTTGTTTACATTACTGTTCACACTACGGGGAAGAGGCGCTGCTTCGTTTGACCCCAAGGAGATCACACCATGGCTAAAGTATCAAAGCGCCTGCGGGAAGCCCAGGCCAAGGTAGAAGACCGTTTCTATGAGCCCCTAGAGGCGCTAGAACTGCTCAAAGAAACGGCTACCGCCAAGTTTGTTGAGTCGGCCGAGGCCCACATTCGCCTGGGCATCGACCCCAAATACACCGACCAGCAGCTGCGTACCACGGTCATTTTGCCCAAGGGCACCGGTCAGACCATTCGAGTTGCCGTCATCGCCAAGGGCGAGAAGGTGGCTGAGGCCACCGCTGCCGGGGCCGACCTGGTGGGTTCGGAAGAACTCATCGACGAAATTCAAAAGGGCATGATGGACTTCGACGTGCTGATTGCCACCCCCGATGTCATGCCCCAGGTGGCCAAGCTGGGTCGGCAACTGGGCCCCCGTGGCCTGATGCCCTCCCCCAAGGGCGGCACCGTGACCTTTGACCTGCCCCAGGCCATTAGCGAGTTTAAAGCAGGTAAGTTAGAGTTTCGCGCTGACAAAACGGGCATCGTCCATGTTATGTTTGGCAAGGCAGACTTTAGCGCTGAAGACTTGTTGGTCAACCTCAAGGCCCTGCAGGAGACAGTTGACCGCAACCGTCCTTCCGGTGCCAAGGGGCGCTACTGGCGTACGGTAACCATTACCTCCACCATGGGGCCTGCCATTCGCCTGGATGTTAACGCCCTGCGCGATTTCAAACTGGGCGATGCCGCCGCCTAGGCTGACCCAGGCCATTCAAGTTTTACCCCCAGACCAACCAGGAGACCTTAAGGCTGGAATAATCCCTTAAAACCGCATAAACGACCGTAGACAGCAGGTGCCAGCGAGCGCTGCATAAACCCTGCCGAGGTTGACGTAAACGACTAAAGTGCTTTGGCCCTAGGCCAAGCACGGGCGGTTGTTGGTCTACCCCGGCATGGTTGTCGGGGTTTATTTTTGGCCGCTATAGCTGGCAACAGCGTGGCCAGTCCTGGATCGGGTAATTAAGTTTCCCTATCCCCAAGCAAAAGGAGGTGAGATCGATATGGGGAGAACCCTAGCGGATAAGAAAGAGTTGGTAGCCGAAATTCAGGCGCTGCTCGACGACGCCCAGCTTGCCTTTGTAATCGACTACAAAGGCCTATCTGTGGCTGAGATTAGCAACCTGCGCAACCGGCTACGGCCCAAGGGTGCGGTGTGCAAAATCGCTAAAAATACGCTGATGCGTATTGCTGTCGATGGCAACGACAACTGGCAGCCCATCACCGAGTTCCTCAAAGATTCTTCAGCCTTTGTGCTGGTTAAAGAAGATTTTGGCGGAGCCATTAAGGAATACCAGGCGTTTCAAAAAGACACCAAAAAAACCACCCTGCGGGGCGGTGTCATGGAAGGCCAGGCCCTTAGCGAAGACCAAATTAAGGCCATCACCGAACTGCCCACCAAAGAGGAGCTTATGGCTCGTCTGGCGGGGGCCATCAAGGCGATGCCGACCCGGGTGGCTGTGGGCGTCAACGCCGTGCCGACCAAGCTGGCCGTGGGCGTCAAAGAGGTGCCCGCATCTCTGGCCCGTGCCATTCAGGCAGTCTCCGAAAAAGACGCGGCCTAGGCCCGTCTGCAACGAGTTTATTTGCGTTTGATTGTTTTTCTACCAGGAGTTAACCGGTAACTATGTCTGCTAAAACTGACGAAATTCTCGAACAGCTTAAGTCTCTTTCCCTGCTCGAAGCTTCTGAGCTAGTCAAGCAAATTGAAGAGGCTTTCGGTGTCGATGCTTCCGCCTCCGCTGGCGGCGGCATGATGATGATGGCCCCCGGCATGATGGGTGGCGGCGCTGCTGCTGCCGCTGAGCCCGAAGAAGAGAAGACCGAATTTGACGTTGTTCTCGAAGAAGTGCCCGCCGATAAGAAGATTGCCGTGCTGAAAGTAGTGCGCAGTTTGACTGGTCTGGGCCTGAAAGAAGCCAAGGAATTGGTGGAAGCTGCTCCTAAGGCCGTTAAGGAAGCCGTCACCAAAGACGACGCCGAAGATGCCAAGAAGCAAATTGAAGAAGCTGGCGGCAAGGTCAGCGTCAAGTAGTCTGGCGCGATCGCGTTAGAGTAACCGCAAAGAGCCCTCCGTAGCATTACGGGGGGCTTTTTGTGGAAGTATGCACTGGTTAGGATTGGGTGGAAGCCCTTGCCACAGCCATGGGAAACCCTATGATAGAAGCAGAGTCTAGACCAGTGTTTGGCTAAGCCTGTAAATCATAGGAGAACGACGTGGCACAACACCTGAAGCGGTGGGAGTCGCCCCGCAAGCCGGGCCGCAACCACAAAGGCCGAGGCGGCACTGCCCGCCAGCGCCAGCTGCACAAACGAACCCAAACCCTGCGCAAGCGCCTCACCCGGCGGTCTGACCAGGACCAGCAAATATCTTCAGGGGAGCAAGTTGCTCCCTTTTTTGTGCCCGATTTTTATCGCGCGAGTCCGCTAGATTTGGACGGGGTTGATCGGTTAATTGCAAAAACTGAGGCAGCTCGTAACCGTCAGAAGTTCCTGCTGTCCTGCCCCGTTTGATTGTTGTGTGACCCAAGTTTTTGAGGGCACGCGCAATCAGGCAATTAGAGATTGAAACCTATGGGTTGGGAAGCAAGGGTTTACGCTATGTCCCCGTTATCCAATCAGCAGTTCTTCTTCGGGATATTGAATAGCGGAAGGTTTGGGATCGCCCAGCAGCGCCCCCATAAATAGCAGTACCCCCACCCGCCCCAAGTACATGGTGACAATCACCACGTATTTGCCAAAATCAGAGAGGTCGGCGGTAATACCGGTAGACAACCCAACCGTAGCAAAGGCTGAAACCGACTCAAACAGGACTGTGATAAAGCTTAGATTAGGGTTGCTAATGGCCAGCAGGGCGGTGGCGCTGATCACGGCCAGGCCCGACCCCACCACCACCGCGATCGCTTTTAAGACTCGGCTCGTTGGAATTTGCCGCCGAAAACAGAGCACCTGCTCCTTGCCCTGGAGCGCCATGCGGGTAGAGGCCAACAGAATGCGAATAGTGGTGGTTTTGATGCCGCCGCCGGTACTGCCGGGGCTGGCTCCAATAAACATGAGGGCAATCATGATAAACAGCGACGCGTTGCCCATAGCGCCGATATCGATGGTGTTGAACCCAGCGGTGCGGGCAATGACCGACTGAAACCAGGCAATCAGGAGTTTGTGGTAAGGAGTTTCGGGCCCGAGGGTGGCTGGGTTTTGGTATTCGATAACAAAAAAGGCCAGGGTGCCCAAGACCAGCAGCACGGCAGTAGTACTGGTAACAACTTTAAAGTTGAGGGAAAACAAACCACGACAGCGGTTGCCTTGAAAGCGATTGCGCAGCCAGGCAAACAATTCCATAATCACCTGGTAGCCAATGCCACCGACAATCACCAGGGCAGTTATTACGGCATTGACCCAGGGGTTGAGGGCATAGCCAACGATGCTGTCTTCAAACAGGCTAAAACCAGCATTATTAAAAGCGCTAATGCTGTGAAAGACTGACAGCCAGAGGCCATAGCCCGAGCCATAGTCTTGGCTAAACACGGGATAGAGGCAAAACAACCCCGTCAGCTCAAAAATGAGAGTCATGGCAATGATGGAAAGAATCAGCGACCTGCCCCCCGCCAGCGCCGCACTGTCCATGGACTGCTGAATGGCCAGTCGCTCCCGCAGCCCTAGCCGTCGCCCCAGCAGGAGCACCAAAAAGGTGTTGGCGGTCATGTAGCCCAACCCGCCGACCTGAATCAGCGTCAGAATAACGGCTTCGCCAAAGGCCGAGAAGTAGCTGCCGGTATCGACTACAATCAGCCCGGTTACGCAGACCGCTGACGTGGCCGTAAATAAGGCCACCAGCGGGTCGTTCCACTCGCCGCTAACGGTGGCAAAGGGCAATAGCAGCAGCACGGTACCCACGGTTATGAGCACTAAGAAACCAAAGCATATGGTGCGCGGAACCGTCATCTGCATAGGCTGGGCATTCCGCAAGACACGGATTATAGAGGCAACCCTATATTTCCACGAGTTGACGCTCCCGGCCACCATAGCGGAAGATTTAACCGATTGAGCCCCCCTTAGGGGGTACTGTTCTTTAGCCCCGAGCTGCCATGGCCAATGCGCTGTACAAAAAAATTCAGACCTTCTACGACGACTCCTCTGGGCTGTGGGAGCAGATCTGGGGCGAGCACATGCACCACGGCTACTATGGCCCCGACGGTCGTCAGCGCAAAAACCGCCGCCAGGCCCAGATTGACTTGATTGACGAGTGTTTAACCTGGGCCGAGGTGACGGAGGCAGCAGATATTTTGGACTGCGGCTGCGGCATTGGCGGCAGTGCCCTGGAGCTAGCTACCCGGTTCAAAGCCAGGGTGACGGGCATTACCCTCAGCCCCGTTCAGGCCCAGCGAGCCACTGAGCGGGCTGTTGCCGCTGACCTGGGGGGAGATGCGCCGCCTCGAGCAACCTTTCAGGTGGCGGATGCCCTCAACACTCCCTTTGCCGACCAGAGCTTTGACCTGGTGTGGTCGATGGAGAGCGGCGAGCACATGCCCGACAAGGTGGCGTTTTTGCAGGAGTGCTACCGGGTGCTAAAGCCGGGGGGTAAGCTGCTGATGGCTACCTGGTGCCACCGCCCCATTAACTCGCTGGCGGGGCCTTTGACCTGGCTAGAGCAGCAGCAGCTCAACTGGATCTATCGGGTTTACGGTCTGCCCTACGTGATTGCTCTGCCCGACTACGAGGCGATCGCCCACAACTGCGGCTTTAGCACCCTCACCTCGGCCGATTGGTCGCTAGCCGTAGCCCCCTTTTGGGATGACGTAATTGCTTCGGCCCTCAGTCTAGAGGGTCTGGCGGGGTTGATTCAGGCAGGGCCTGGTACGGTGCAAGGCGCGTTAGCCCTGGGGCCGATGCGCCAGGGGCTCCAGAGCGGTCTGATTCGCTATGGGCTGCTGTGCGCAGTTCGTTAAGAGGGGGCGCTAAGAGAGGGCATTAAAGCAGTGACGGTTGTAGACGAGTTTTATACCAAATCCAAATCACATAACCCCGATTCCCGGAAGGCCAAACCGTAGGGGCTTAGGTGTAGCCGAGCCGGAGGCTCTATGGCATTCGCCCTGTTGAATTGAGGGTAACCAAGCAGGATTTAGTATTAGAGGCGATCGCTCTTCTTGCGATCGCCCCCGAAACAAAAAAAGGAGGGTTCGATGAACCCTCCTGATCACTTAGTGAAAGTCCACCCGGAGCCTACTGAGGCCGGGCAGCGGGGCAGTCAATGGCCCGCACGGCCACCGCCGCGGTATAGTCCCGCAGTGCGTTGGTGTTGGGCGCAAAGCTAGTACCCGTTTCGTTGAGGGGAGTTGCGATCGCGCAGAAAGCCGCCATCTGCCTGATCGTGGCTTCACCCCAGTGACCGCTGATATCAGTGAAGTTAGGCGGGTTACTGACGTTGGGAATGATCCCTCCAGCCTGGTCGCGCCCTGGCACAGGGCTGGTGCTGGTGGCATCGCCAGCGCCAGCATTGGCCCGCACCAGCGCCAGCTTACTGGTCATGGCCATCAGCTCAGCCCGGGAAACATTGTCGGTGGGGCGGAACCTGCCGGTACCAAAGTCACCGGTCACAATGCCCAGCTGCTTGGCCTGCTGAATTTTGACCGCACTCCAGCGATTGGCGGCTACGTCAGAGAAAGGTGCATTGGAAACCGACTGGGGCAAGTTAGCCAGCGCCGAGGTTGGCAAGACTTTCCGGGCCGTTTCCATCACCACGGAGACCGCTTGCTCACGGGTGAGGGGAGCGGTGGGCCTAAAGGTACCGTCTTCAGGGAAGCCGGATATCACCCCCAAGCTGGAGGCACGGGTAATGTCAGCCGCATAGCGGTTGCCTCGAATATCATTAAAGGCCAGTGCTGGCGGCGTAACTGGCGGCGTAACTGGCGGGGTGGGGCTGCCGGTTCCACCACCCTGGATCTGGGCCAGGGTGAGCTCATTGGTGAAATAGACCAGGTGAGAGCTAACGATCGCCCCATTAAAGGTGCGCTTGGTCAACGACCAGCCGGGGTTGAGGTCGATCTGGGTAAAGCCGGTGGGGCTAATGCCGTTGGCGCGGCCAATGGTGATGCGATCGCGGGAAACTGTGCTGGGGGCGAACTGCAGCAGCAGATCGCCATCTCGCTGGTTGACTTCAAACCGAACACCAGACAGATCCTGACCTGCCAAACGGATAGCATAGCCGTTGGTGTCGCGCTGCAATCGGCAGACGCCCGTGAAGTCAAAGGTATTCCACAAAGCGTTTACTTGAGTGGGTTCGCCGCCAGGGTTAGCAATAGTCCAACAGGGGGGATTGGGCTGAAGCTGCTCGACGATGTAGAGCCGGTAGGGCTGGGAGGTGCTGCCCGGTACCGCCACGACCAGAAAGTTGGCCTCGTTAATGGCAATGTTGCCAAAGGTTTGGGCCAGCAGCGTGCCCGTCTCGCGAACCATGGGCTGAACCGGAGTGTGGTGATTGGCAATAGCCTGCCCTGATCCACCAAGCACCCCAACAGTGGCTGCGGTTAGCGCAGCCGCTTTAAATGCTGACATAAACTTCATTGTCACCCGTCCTAGATAGCGATTTGTGATGTGGGGATAGTTTCTCTACCTTAGCCCTGGCAAGGGGGGGGTAAACCTTTGACCTCAACCACTTGCCAGACTGTCTTATAGTCAGAATGTGACGGTTCACTCTCAAGTTATGAGCTTGACTTGCCCGAGCAAAACCTCGATGAGCTACTGTTCGAACAACCCTCGTCACCAAGGCAACGACCAGCACTTTTAAAACCTGAGCCAGATTCAATCAGCCGGGGGGCTAAGGGGTCTGGTCAGCCTAGAAAAGCCGCATTTATTGTAGGGTTATCCTTGGTATACAACCCTACTTTTTGCAGTATTTACTTAGGATTCGTTGCAAAACCTCATGGTTTTACCGCCCTCTTTGGCCGCCGACTTATTCAACGCTTTAGCCCAGTGCCCTAGGGCGTGTCATCAATTCTGGCTAAAGTCCTAATGGCATCAGCATTGCCACGCCCGACCCAAAAAATGGGCTAGGGGCTGTAACCCATGATTCTTGAGCAATCGGCGGCTAATTGATAACAGCCCCTAGAACTGAAACTCATCTAGCCCCGGTGAGGTCAGCCCGGGCAGAGTAATGGCGCGACTGACCGAAGCCTTGTAGCTCTCCTGCTGGGTCACCATGTCGATGGCAATGGCCTCAAACCAGGCTTCCAGGCAGCCTAGGGGCACCGTGAGGGGCAGGCTGCCTTCGAGCTGCCCCTGCCCGTTGGGCAGAAGATTCATCACCTGGCGGGGCTCATCGGCTAGGGTGCGGGTCTGGGGGTCGGTAATCCAGACCTTGAGGTAAAGGCGGTTGGGGTGAAAGGGCACCCGCAGGGTCACCAGGATAGGTTGACCGGCAATCAGATCGCCTTCCGGCAACACCAGGCTGGGCATGGGCGGCGTAGGGGCTTCAGCCGTAGCCTCGGGGCTGGGCTCTAACTCAACTGGCTGGGCCATGACCAGGGCTTTAAGGGTTGGGTCTTCATCGGCGTAGATGACCACTTCTCCCGCAAAGGGCACAAACTCGGGTTCGGCTTCGGCGGCATCGGCTGGGGCCACCGACTCAGCCTCGGCGGCGACCTCGGCGCGGTTGTCGTGGGCCTCCTGCTGGAGGTTGACCGCCAGCTCGTTGAGCCTGGCCCAGAAGCGGTCTTGCAGCTTTAAGTCTTTGAACCCCATGGCCTCGTGGGAGATGAGCTGCGGCTCTTTGCCCCGGGGCCTGCCGCTCTCAGCCGGACCGGGGGCCTGCCCGCTGAGCACAGCGATGGGGTCAGTGGCCTTGGGGGGTGAGGCTATAGGTGGCAGACTCAAGCCGCGCACCGGCTCTGGCCTGGGCGCGTCATCCCCGATCGCAGGGTTTGGCTCAGCCTCCGTTGGGGGAGAAGACTCTGCCGCAGCAGAGGGTTTGGGCCGCCCCACCGGCGGCAGCGTGGGTTGGTGGGTCCCCGCCTCGTGGGGAGAGGGGTAGTAAATTTTGGGGGGCAGCGCAGCACTACTGCGGGGCAGGGTCAAAATGGGCATTTCCCGGGGCGGGGCGGCGCGGCCAGCTATATCCCAGGTTTTGAGGTCGGGGCTAGGTGGAGGCGGGGTCGCGATGGCCTCCTCGGCTTCATCCCTGGGCTCATCACTGGACCCATCGCTCGGGAAGACAACGTCTAGGTCGGTGTTGGTTTCGGCCTGGTTGGCGATCGCATCAAACAGCGAAGCCACATCTACCGTCACCGTAAACCGCTGCAGGGCCATGACCTCGGCTCCGAGCAAGAGCCCCACGTCCCCCAGCAGCAGCCGAGTCGAAAGCCGCGGGGGCACCGTTACGGTCAGAGCGAGGGTAGTGGGCAGCGTAGCCGCTACCACCGGCACCGGAGCCAGGGCCACCGTAGCCGCCGTCTGGGGGTCCGATAGCCGCACGACTAGGGTCAGCGGCGGGTCGGGTTCGCCGTCGGTGCGGCCTGCCACCGTTGCCGTTAGCGTCAGGCTTTCGCCCTCGCTGCCCAGCAGCGCTGTGTGGGGTAGGGTCAGCCGGTAGGGCAGGGCATCCTCGGTCAGGTCATCGGCCAGCTGGGCCTGAAAGGCATCCATGGCCATCGCCGCTGCCTGGAGGTCGATTGCGGGCGCTGGCTGGGTAAACTCGGCGGTCAGCTCCCCCGCCTGCAGGCGCGACAGGGCGATCGCATCGAGTCCGGCA
>DASQNN010000249.1:0-6078 GCA_035644955.1 Nodosilinea sp.
TCTACTATAAAGAATGTTCGGCGGTGCATCGCTGCGCGGATGCACCCCAAAGACTGCCAAAGCCCACCGGAGTTGCTTACAGGTCAATGGGCAGAACAAAGGTTTAAACCGATGATCAACCCATCCTTTCCGTGAGGTCAAGGACGACGGAACGTCCTTGTCGAAGGGGTCTGGGGGCTGCGAAATGCCCCCAGCCGCAGATCTGGCTTTTAGCCCCGATTGTGCGCCGCAGCGGTTAAGGCAACCAATAAAGCGATCGTCCTGATCCAATCCATAGATGTTGCATCGGGCGAATAACCATTCGCCCCCACAGGCAAAAAAAGCCGCCGAACCCAAAGGGATCGACGGCAACACTGTGTAGTGAGGCTTTCAACTCAGGAAATATCTACACCCGCGCCGGAGCCTTCGTCCACTCAGTGTGGAACGTGCCTTCCTTATCGACCCGCAGGTAAGTATGCGCCCCAAAGTAGTCGCGCTGTGCCTGGGTCAGGTTCTGAGGCAAGCGATCGCGCCGGTAGCTGTCAAAGTAATCCAGCGACGCGCTAAACGCCGGCACCGGAATGCCAAAAGTAGCCGCCATCGCGACCACTTCCCGCCAGGCCGTCTGGCGATCGAGAATCGTCTGCTTAAACTCAGGGGCCAGCAGCAGGTTCGGCAAGCTGGGATTCTCATCGTAGGCATGCTTAATTTTGTTCAAGAAGCCAGCGCGAATAATACAGCCCCCCTTCCAAATCCGAGCCGTTTCGCCCAGGTTGACATCGTACTCGTAGGCCCTAGAGGCCGCGCCAATCAGCGCCATGCCTTGGGCATAGGAGCAAATCTTCGAGCAGTACAGCGCATCGCGAATCTTGTTGACCATCACTTTGATATCGCCGTCAAAGCTAGCGTTCGGCCCGCTGAGCTCCTTCGAGGCCGCCACCCGCTCCTCTTTAATCGATGACATAATCCGCGCATTCACCGCAGCAGTAATGGTAGGAATCCCCACGCCCAGCTCCAGGGCACTCATCACCGTCCAGCGACCGGTACCCTTTTGCCCCGCCGCATCCAGAATTAGTTCCGCCAGGGGCTCACCGGTTTCGCTATCAATATTGGTAAAGATATCGGCGGTAATCTCAATCAGAAAAGAATTTAGCTCGTCGGTGAGGTTCCATTCGGCAAACACGTCAAAGAGCTGGTTGTGGTCGAGCCCCAGCACGCTCTTCATCAGGTCGTAGGCTTCGGCAATCAGCTGCATGTCGCCATACTCGATGCCGTTGTGCACCATTTTGACGTAGTGGCCCGCACCGCGAGGGCCAATGTAGGTGACGCAGGGGCCGTCATCGACCTGAGCGGCAATTTTCTTAACAATAGGTTCAATCGAGTCGTAGGCCGCACGGGTGCCGCCGGGCATCAGGCTGGGGCCGAGCAGTGCCCCTTCTTCACCACCGCTGACGCCCATACCAATGAACCGCAGACCGGTAGATTCGAGATCCTTGGTGCGGCGCTCGGTGTCTTCGTAGAGGGAGTTGCCGCCGTCCATAATCATGTCGCCGTCATCCAGCAGCGGGCGCAGTTGGTCAATCACCGCATCCACCGGAGCGCCGGCCTTGACCATGACCAGAATGCGACGGGGCCGGTCTAGGGACTGCACAAACTCCTCAAGGCTGTAGGTCGCCTTGACATTTTTGCCCTGGGCGCGCTTTTCCATAAAGCGCTCGGTCACGGCCGCGGTGCGGTTGTACACCGCCACCGGGAAGCCTTTGCTCTCCACGTTGAGCGCCAGGTTCTCGCCCATAACAGCGAGGCCAATTACACCAAAACTCTGTGCCATATCAATTTCTCGGTAACGGTTCGATCGAAAGTCGGAACGGGTTTCTACGGAAAACTCTGGGGTGGATGGATGAATGGAACCTTAATGAAATGCCAATGGCCCGGTCTTTGACCATCGCATCAAAACTGTCAACAGACTAAACAACTTTTTCGGAATGGCCGTGCTCCCAAAGGTTTTCTTTAGGTGTGAAGCTCAAAACCTAAGAATTCCTGACCTTTAACCGTGAGTAATCTGCCCTAGGTATAAAACTTGGGATGGCTCTGCCGGTTCTGTTGTCTCAGCTACAGGCTTGCTCGATCGCGCTCAGAAGAGCGGCGGCAAATTAGGTTAAACCCCCTGTGCCGCTGCCTCTGGGGATTTGCTGCTGGATTTGACTATTGAGGGATGACCCAACGGCCCTCTTCACTAAACTGTCGATCGCAGCCCTGAGCAACCTCAGCTGCCGATGTTTTTCTAACGCCTACCCATAGGTTTTCGGCAATCTTTCTCAAATTCTGTAGCCCCTGAAGCTGTGGGATTAGCAGAGTGCCGCAACAATAGCCTTACGTTGTAACGTTCTCTCTCTCCGGTTATGAACTTCCTTCCTCGTTCTGCGCTAATAGCTTCTGTAGCAGCGGCTGGTTTGCTTGCAGCTTCTGCTATGGCTGGAAACGCGGTTAGCGCTCCTTCGGTCACCACCGCTGGTGATGGTCCTGGGGATCGGTTGGCGTTTTCCCCAGACGGCAATGCTTTGGAGAACATCTCGGGTGGCTTGGGTGCGATCGCCCCTTGGAGCTGGTCTTCAACCCTGGCGGCTTTGCTGACGGGTGGTACCGTTCTAATCTGTCAGCGGTGGCTGGCCCAAGTCGCAGCGGCCAATGGAGCCCCCCTCGAGGATGAGGTGAACCAAGACCTGGCTGCCGAAATTGTTTTGGTGGCGGGGCCTGGTGAGATTGAGAGTGAGGTGGCTTTAGCCTTGCGCCGTTAGATCGACTTGACTGTGGTTAAAAATCTCCTTGAGTAGCTGAATAGGGGCTAACCGTTGGTTGGCTCCTTTTTATTGCAATTTTTTTATGAGTACTGCAATCAGGCTAGGGCTGGGGGCTCTTGCACCTGGGCTTGAAGCCAGGTGAGGTAGTCGGGCAGTCCGGCCACGATGGGTAGGGCAATGATCTCGGGCACCTCGTAGCTGTGGTGCTGGGCAATGGCCTGGGTGAGAACTTCAAACTGGCTGAGGTCGGTTTTGATGATCAGCTGCCACTCGGCTTCACTCTGAACCTCGCCCTGCCAACGGTAGAGCGATCGCACTGGAAACAGGCTGACGCAGGCGGCCAGCCGAGATTCCACCAGGTGACGGGCCAGGCGCTCAGCCTCAGCCTCGGAGCCAGCGGTGACTAGAACAACCCCCAGAGATTGGGAAGCAGACCCAAACGACGACATTGCGGTTAGTGAATGCGATCGACGAACTGGGATTGGTTGAGGGTTTCGCGGGCGGGGCGGTGGGTCCACCGGGTTTCCCCCTGCACCGTTTCATAGAGGTAAGCGCGCGCTTCTTCGGGCAGCACCGACTCGGTAAACTCTGTGCCCTCTACGACCGCTGCCTTGAGCGAGGCCTCCCCCAGGTGGGCGCGGGTGAGATCGGCCCGTGACAGGTCGACGCCATCAAGCATGCCGTTCCACAGAACGGCCCCCGTGAGGTCAGAGCCGCTGAGGTTGGCCCCTATCAGGCTAACCCCCCGCATGGTGGTATGGGCCAGATTGGCCGAGCTTAGGTTGGCTTGGTCGAGGTTGGCCCCGTTCAGCTTGGCTTCTCTGAGGTTGACCCCAGCCAGATTCATGCCGCGCAGGTCTAGTCCATTCAGCCAGGCCCCTTCCAGGTTGGCCGCATCCATGCGGGTACGCTCAAGGTCGGCTCCGCTGAGGCGCGCTCCGGTGAGATAGGCCCAGGACAGATTGGCTCCGCCCAAGTTGGCCCCGCGCAGGTTGGCCCCGGTCAGGTTGGCCCCGCACAGGTTAGCCCCCCGCAGATCGGCCTGGCGTAGATTGGCATGGCAGAGGTCGCACCCGCTGAGCTTGGCGTGGCGCAGGTCGGCCCGCACCAAAAACGCCCCCCGCAGGTTGGCTTTGGTCAGATCGGCCTGGGCCAGGCGCGTTTCGCTCATTTTGGCGAAGCTTAAATTGGCCCAGTTGAGGTCGGCGTAGTCGAGGTTGGCCTGGGTAAGGAAGGAGCGGCTGAGGTCAGCACCTTTGAGGTTGGCGCGGCTGAGGTCAACGTCTACCAGAATATGGCGGCTAAAGTCGGCACCGGCCAGGCTAATGCCCGTGAAGTCGCGGTATCCGGCCTCGTATAGCTCCAAAAAATACTGAATATGCATAATGCTTTGGTGGTGAGCTGGGGGCATGGCAGACTCACGAGGGGCTACTAAGGACACAACAGGTTCCCAAATCGGGGCATATAGACTGTGATGGAGGTATGAAAAACAACCTTAAAGATGGGGTTTATGAGTAAGGTTAACGCTTCTTTAATTAAGGGCCGAGAACATAAAGTTACAGTTCAAAATGTGATTGTTTATTTTTTAACAATTGCCACCTATGGAGGCTCTGTGGCTTGGATACAGCTTATTGGCTTTTTTTAGGGCTGACTGACTTCGTTGCTTTTGTTTGATAATTTGGTGAGAAACTTAGCACTTGACTATACATGAACCGATTCATTTTTTGGAGCTTTTGGCTAGGGTTTGTTCTGTATGCATTTATACTTGCGCCCCCCAATCGTCCGGATACGGCTGAGCTAATTCTTCGGCTTGCAACGGGAGCGTGGGAGGGCATTAACCCTATTGTGGTGGCCCTGTTCAACGCCATGGGGCTTTGGCCTATGGCCTACGCGGCACTGGCCCTGGTGGATGGCCACGGGCAAAACCAGCGGGCCTGGCCCTTTGTGCTGGTGTCGTTTGCGGTGGGTGCCTTTGCGCTGCTGCCCTACCTGGCGCTACGGCAGCCCAACCCCAATTTTAGCGGCTCCAAAAGTTTGCTGCTGCGTCTGGTGGAGGCTCGCTGGCTGGGGGCATTGCTGACGGCCGGTGCGATCGCCCTAGCCGCCTTTGCCCTGCTGAAAGGTGACTGGCCCGATTTTTGGCAGCAGTGGCAGACCGGCCGCTTTATCCACGTTATGTCGCTCGACTTTTGCGCGCTGTGGCTGCTGTTTCCGGTGCTGCTAAAGGATGACATGGCTCGCCGGGGGCTGAGTCAGCCCTGGATCACGGCGGCGGTGCTGGCGCTGCCGCTGGTGGGTGCCTGTCTGTATCTAACCCTGAGACCCCCTCTGGCCGAGGTTTCGGAGGCTGAGGGGGTGGCTATAAGCTGAATAGAAGAGGGCTAGGGTGTCGCTTGCTTCCCGGTCGTGAAGTGTTCCGCAGAAACGGGGGGGCGGAGCGGGTAGGTTCATACCAGAATTCAGCAACGCCGATTTTTCTTGTGCCGAAGTCAGGTCAATTTAGGATCAGATCATTTGCCAGGCGATCGCTTCCCCGGCCCGCAGCGGCACCAGCCCATCGTCAACAAAGGGCAGCTCATCGGGAATGCGCCAGGTCGTTTTGCTCAGGGTAATGCGATCGCGATTGCGCGGGAGCTGATAAAAATCTGGTCCATAAAAGCTGGCAAACGCCTCCAGTTTATCGAGGGCGTCAACGCTCTCAAACGCCTCGGCGTACAGCTCCATGGCGTGCAAGGCCGAAAAACACCCCGCACAACCGCAGGCGCTTTCTTTGCCGTTGCGGGGATGGGGGGCGCTATCGGTGCCCAAGAAAAACTTAGGATTGCCCGAGGTGGCCGCCTGCAAAAGCGCCTGCCGGTGGGTTTCGCGCTTCAAAATGGGCAGGCAGTAATAGTGGGGCCGCAGCCCCCCTTGAAACAGACTATTGCGGTTAAACAATAGATGTTGGGGGGTGATTGTGGCTGCGATATTGTCGGTCGCCAAGACAAACTCCACCGCCTCTGCGGTAGTAATGTGCTCCAGCACCACCCGCAATTGAGGAAATCGCTGCTTCAGGGGAATCAAGTATTTCTGAATAAACACTTTCTCGCGGTCAAACATATCAACCGCTGGGTCGGTGACTTCCCCATGGAGCAGGAGCGGCATGTTGAC
The DNA here is from genome assembly GCA_035644955.1 of Nodosilinea sp. Lineage (GTDB taxonomy): Bacteria > Cyanobacteriota > Cyanobacteriia > Phormidesmidales > Phormidesmidaceae > Nodosilinea. The sequence continues at coordinate 5,931 of DASQNN010000249.1, forward strand.
CTGCTGCATCGCCTCAAAGACGCGATCGCACTTGCTAATCTCGGTGACGCCAGCATCTGAATTCGTCGTCGCTCCAGCGGGGTAGTACTTCACCGCTTTGACAAACTCAGCCGCCCTGGCCGCCAAAATCTCTTCGGGGCAAGTGTTG
>DASQNN010000250.1:0-7080 GCA_035644955.1 Nodosilinea sp.
TCAGGTGGGCGAAGAGTTTGTCAACGCGGCCTTTCGCCAGCGGGGAGAGGCCGCTCCCCCCTGCCCCACCCACACCCGCCCGCTGCCGGGAGCTATATTGCTGGACGATGCCAGGGTTGGCCAGTGGCACGATCGCTACCGCCACCGGGTTGCCGCGCCCGTGCTAGATCACCTCATTGGCATCTACGGCTCCCGCACCGAAGACCTGCTGGCCCTGCTGGATGACCACCCCGATCTGGCCCAGCCCATTGTCGAGAGCGCCTACGACATTCAGGCTCAGATTGTCTTTGCGGTTCAAACTGAGCTGGCCCAAACCTTTGTCGACATTTTGCGCCGCCGCACCACCGTGGCCATGCACCGCAACTATGGCTTTGATGCCCTACCCGTAGTGGCCCAGGTACTGCGCGAGTATTGTGGATGGAGTGAGGAAATGTGCGATCGCAACATTCGCGCCTACCACCAGTTCATGGAAACCAACTGCATCCCCGACTATGCCCTGGGCCAGGAGTCTCTGTCGTTGCAAACGGCCTAATTGAGATGATGAGGAGGTGAGGATGGTGAGGAGGTGAGGACGGTGAGGAAGAAACACCCTCCTTATCCTCCCCATCCCCCCATCCCCCCATCTTCCCCATCCCCCCATCTCTCTACCTCCCTCACCCACCCACCCACCTACCAACGCTCTCCCCATGATTACCGCCGCCCAAACCCCGGCCCAAGTCTTTGAGACCTATAAGCACCGCCAGGTCACCCTGACCATCCTTGGCTCGGGGGCCTGGGGCAGCGCCCTCGCCCGCATTGCAGCCACTAACAACCACACCGTGCGACTGTGGTCGCGCAGCGGCGACATATCCCTAGAGGATGCCGTAGCTGGGGCAGAGGTGATTATGTCGGCTATCTCCATGAAGGGGGTGCCCGACTTGGTGAACCGGCTACAGGGGCTGAATATTCCTGAAACCACGGTGCTGGTAACGGCCACTAAGGGCCTCGACCCCGAAACCACCCTGACGCCATCGGTAATTTTTCAGCGGGCGTTTCCGCGCCATGCCGTAGCGGTGCTCTCTGGCCCCAACCTCTCTAAAGAAATCGAGGCTGGCTTGCCCGCCGCCACCGTGATCGCCTGCGAAAATGAAACCGCTGCCGAGGCCGTGCAGCACGTGTTTGCTAGCGACAACTTTCGCGCCTACCGCAGCACCGATCCCCTGGGGGCCGAACTGGGGGGTACGCTGAAGAACGTGATTGCGATCGCCGTCGGCGTGTGCGAAGGGCTACAGTTGGGCTCAAATGCGCGATCGGCGCTGATTACCCGTGCTCTGCCCGAGGTGATGCGCATTGGCACCCACCTGGGCGGTCAGCCCGAAACCTTTTTGGGCCTCTCGGGCCTGGGCGACATGCTCGCCACCTGCACCAGCATTCTCAGCCGCAATTACCGGGTTGGCTATGGTCTGGCCAAAGGCCAAACGCTAGAGCAAATTTTAGAAGAATTGGGCGGCACCGCCGAGGGGGTCAATACGGCCTACGTGCTCCATGACATTGCCCAGCGCGAGCAGATTTCCATCCCGATTTCCCAGCAGGTGTATCTGCTGCTCAAGGGCGACATTTCGGCCGAAGAAGCCGTCGCGGCGCTGATGGAACGCAAGCTCAAGGCCGAAGACTATCAAGAGATTTTGCAGTGCGAGTGATGGCAATGAGGATTGGTTTTTAGGCTAGGCTAAACCTACATACGCTAGCGGAATATGTAACCATGAGCGTTGTTGTGCACTAGGGTCATGACGCGGAGGCACATAAACGATGCAGATTTGGGTTGATGCCGATGCCTGCCCAAACGTGATTAAAGAGGTTCTGTTTCGCGCGGCCAAACGAGTGCAGGTCAAAACCACACTGGTCGCGAATCAGGAGTTGCAGATTCCTGGGTCTGATTATATTGAGGCGGTGCAGGTGCGATCGGGCCTGGATGTGGCCGACAACTATATTGCCCAGCAGCTACAGCCCGGAGATTTAGTGATTACGGCGGATATTCCTCTGGCGGCTGATGCGATCGCAAAAGGAGCCTACGCCCTCAATCCGCGCGGCGAGTTTTACGACCAGGGCAACATCCGCGAGCGCCTATCAATGCGAAATTTTTTAGATGAACTCCGCAGCGGCGGGGTAGAAACTGGCGGTCCACCCCCGTTTAGCCAGCGCGATACGGAAGCGTTTGCCAACCAACTCGATCGCTTTTTGACCCGGCATAAAAAGCCATAGGGCATATCGTTGCGATGTACCTAGCATGACCGCTTCAGAATAGGATTGGCTTGATTCGCCTCAGCACATCTTGCAGCAACAGATCTGGGCAGTCAGCAATGAACTGAGCCTTTCTGGCTCTGAAGTCGAGCGATCGCAGTTGGTCAGCCATAATCACCCCAGTAACGGGGTTGCCTGTTGGGATCTGGATATAAAAAGGATTTTGGCGCTGAGTATTGCTAATGGGGCAAACAAACGCAAACCCCATGTTTGAATTAAAGCGATCGTGGCTCACTACCAACGCAGGGCGATTGCCCATTTGCTCATGCCCAGCCTGAGGATCGAAGCTCAGCCAGATAAAGTCGCCGCGCCTAGGGACGTACACTACCAAGCCTCGTTACCAACGGGGCCGCCCCAGTCGAACTCCGATTCAGGGGGTTCAGCGACTTCGGCCAAAAGCTCGTCGAGGCTCATTTCGGGTAGGGCTTGCACTGGCGTGATGACTAGCTTGCCATCTTCGACTGAGCACTCTACCGCATCGTTAAGTTTGAGGTGCAGCGCTTCGTGGATATATTTGGGAATCCGTAGCGCCAGCGAATTACCCCATTGACCAATCTGAGCTTTCATCGAGTTGTCACAGTGCAAGAAGCTATTTGGATATCCAAAGTATATCATTTTGCCAGGGCCAGTTGTAGAACAGTTTGACAGCCATAGCCCATTTGGCCTCCATCTCAAACTGCTCCCGTATGCGACCCACCGCATCTGGAAACGTATCAGGATAGTCAACTACAAGCTGCAAGGTCATATGCTTGCTATCAAAAGGTGAATCTATAATCGCAGCCCCTAGCGAAATTCGTTGGCGGCTTCTAAGCGAGAGGTTTGGGCTAGCAACAAACAGCGGCTCAGCAGCGCTATATCTAGAGTTGAGAGTTCTGGAATTTCGCTGCGGTTAATAGACTCATAGCGATCGCCTCGCAACCGGTGAAGGCTAAACACGCCATCTTCCCAAAACCACACTTCGGGCACTCCAAGCGCTGGATAGCGCTGGAGCTTGCCCGTACCGCCGCGGGTAAAGACCACTTCAATGGCCAGGTCAGGAATAGGTTTTGATGCGCCAAAACAATAGGATTCATCCGCCTGGGCTGAGACCTCCCCTTCTTTTTCCTGGGTCATAGAGCCAGTAGGTTCAAATTCGATCGCCTGTTCCAGGCAAAATAAGCCAATCAAGAAACCGATCAGCCGACTAAACATTTCATGGTCGCGCCCTGGCATCAGAATCTCGATGGTGTTGTTGTAGTAACCCAGCCGCACCCCCGGCGACTGGGCAAACCCAGCCTGAATGAGCTTAAACTGCTGCCAACTCAGGCCAGCGTAAACCACACGCTAATCGGTAGCAGGAGGGGTAAGCAGGGGAGTGGATGTCATAGGCCCCAGTGCTCTCGGCGCAATATCGTATGCCTTATCGTAACCAAGAGTCTTGACCGTTGGGTGCAGGCGCTCTCCCTACTGTCCCCCTACTCAGGCAGCATAACTAGATCGACAGGCCTAGCCGCAGACCCAAAAAGGCGTGGACAAACATCACCGCCAGGGCCACACTGCCCAGATAAGCGTGGGCCGTGCGCAGCGAGTCTTTGCCGCCGCCAAACTTGGTGATCGAAATTGCACCATTGAGGGCCAGCAGCCCAACTACCAGGCTGCCCGTCCAAAAGTGGGGGCTTTGGAAGATGTCTTTCTCCTGCATGACCAGCGACAGCACGCCACCGGTATAGCCCAGGCTAATAAAGGTAAACATCCATAGGGCCAGACGCTTGTGGGTGTGGCGGTTTTCGGCTTTTTTCTGGGGGTCATCGTCGCCGATGCGGCCCTTCCAGCCCATGTAGGCGGTAAAGCTGCCCATCACAAAAATTACGATGGCCATCATGGCCGGGTGGCCCCAGTGCACAATCGGTTCGGGGGTGCCAAACCCAGCAAAAAAATCGGCAATGGGTTGCAAATAGCCACGAATTGTAGAAACCATGATCCTCTCCCAACAGAGCAGTGAAAAGCGCCATTCCTAAGGTGCCACATTTTCTCTATCGAAAGACGTAGATGGGGTTTGGGATTGTCTAAGGGGCACAAGACGTTACAGCGAAGACCCCTGTAGGGACATTACAGTGCAATGCCCCTACAGATGTGGCAAGAAATCATGGTAAATTTCTGAATTTAGATTATTTTAGAAGATCACTATTCTTTTTTACCTATTAAAATAAGCCTATGGAACTCGATGACCTTGACATAAAAGCTCTGTCTCTACTCTGTCAGCGGGGGCGCATGACCTGGGCTGAGCTGGCGGGACAGCTGGGGCTGTCGGCTCCGGCGGCGGCCGATCGCGTCAAACGGCTAGAAGAACGCGGCATCATCACCGGCTACAGCGCCCTGCTCGATCCCGAGGCGCTGGGGTTAGGCCTCACGGCCTTTATGTCGGTGACCCTCGACCAGCCCCGCCATCGAGAGGGGTTCTTGGCAGCGGTGCAGGCGGCCGCCGAAATTTTGGAGTGCCACCACGTCACGGGCGACGACGACTACCTGCTGAAGGTGCGCTGCCGCCACACCCGCGCCCTGGAGGCGCTGATTACCGATCGCCTCAAGGCGATCGCGGGGGTGGTCAAAACCCGCACCCTGATCGTGCTTTCGACGGTGAAAGAGACCCAGGTGCCATCGCTGGAACATTTGAGCGAGTCCTGAGGAGGGGCTATGGAGGGTTGGGCATTGTTGAAAGGCATGGGGATAGGGCTGGCGATCGCGGCCCCCGTTGGCCCGATTGGGCTGCTCTGCATTCGCAGGTCGCTCACCCAGGGCCAGCTGATGGGCTTAGTTACGGGGCTGGGGGCCGCTACCGCCGATGGGCTTTACGGCTGCATTGCGGGGTTTGGTCTGACAGCGATCGCCGATCTGCTCGTCAGTCACACCCAGACCATGCAGCTACTTGGGGGGCTGTTCCTCTGTTATTTAGGATTTTCAACCCTGCGGGCTGACCCAGCCGCCGAGGCGGCAAAGGTCTCCCATCGTGGGCTTTGGGGAGCCTACGCCTCGACCCTGGTCTTGACGTTAACTAACCCCGCGACTATTCTTTCCTTCATTGCGATTTTTGCCGGGCTGGGCCTGGTGGGCAGCAGCCAGTCGTGGGGAGCCTCACTGGCCCTAATTGTGGGGGTGTTTTTGGGGTCTGCCCTGTGGTGGCTGTGCCTGAGCTGGGGTGTAACGCTTTTTAGCCAAAGGCTGACACCAGCCCGACTGAAATGGTTAAATCGGCTGGCCGGCGCGGCTATTTTTGCCTTTGGGGTAGCCGCCATCGGGTTTGCCTTTAGAGGTTAAGCTTCAGACTTCACACTCCAGGTACTGCCTGTGACCATGCTGCGAACTCATCCACTGTCTTGTGCCCCTGCTAGAGGGACCGTGGCGTCTGTCTGGGGCCGCTGGCTAGCCTTGGTAATGGCCCTGGTAATGGTGATCTGGCTGGGGCTAACGATGGTTCTACCCGCCCCAGCGGCCAGCCCTGAGCTAATGGCTCAGTCGATAGAAGACCTGCAAAATAAGCAAAAAACCCTCGAACAGCAGCGCAACCAGCTTCTTCAGCAGCAAAACGAGATCCAAAATCGCCAGGCCGACTCAGAGTCTAATTTGCAAAGCCTGGAGCAAAATATTGTCTACACTGCCAACCAAATTAGCGAGACCGAGTTCCGCCTTAGCCAGGCCGAGCAAGAGCTAAAAGACTTTGAGGCTCAGCTCAAGCAGGCCGAAGACGACTACGAAAATGTGCGCACCGGCACCGTGGCTCGGCTTCAGTACTTGCAGCGGCAGCAGGGCAGCGAGGGCTGGGCGGTGCTGCTGCAAAGCCAGAACTTTAACGAATTTCTCGATCGCCAGTATCAGCTCAAGCGGGTCTACGCCGCCGATCGCCAGGTATTAGCCGACCTCAAGGCCAAGGCCGAAGCCATCCAAAAACAAAAGGCTGCCGTCGAAGAAAAGCGCAACCAGGTGGCCCTGCTGAAGCAGCAGTTGCTCTCTCAAAAGCAGCAGTACGAGGCCGAAGCCAGTGAAGAAAAGCAGCTGATCTCGCGGCTCAAGGACCAGCGCGGTGCCCTAGAGGCCGCCGAAGCCCAGCTGGCCCGCGACTCAGAGCAAATTGCCGGACTCATTCGCCAAAAAATTGCGGCCAGCACCGGGGTCATTCGCGGCACCGGGCGGTTTGTCTTTCCCGCCAATGGCAACATATCCAGCGGCTTTGGCAACCGGGTGCACCCCATTCTTGGCTACAGCCGGTTTCATGCGGGCATTGACTTTTCCGCCAGCCAGGGCACTCCGATCTACGCCGCCGACTCGGGTCGCGTCATTTTTTCGGGCTGGTACGGCGGCTACGGTCAGACGGTCATCGTTGACCACGGCGATGGGCTGAGCACCCTCTACGCCCACGCCAGCCGTTTGATGGTGAACGAGGGGCAGACGGTGCAGCAGGGGCAGGCGATCGCCACTGTCGGCTCTACAGGCCTCTCCACTGGCCCCCACCTGCACTTTGAGGTGCGTCAAAATGGCAATCCGGTCAACCCGGCGGGCTATCTGTAGGAAGTGGATGGGTAAGGGGGTAGGGAGTTTGGACAGTAGATCTAACCACCTGCACCCATTACCCCCCACGCCCCACTCTTTCTAGCCCAGACTCTTCTTAACGTGCTCCATAATCCGCATCTTGCGGGGGTCGTTGCCCTTGAGCGGACCGATATTGTCGAACTTGAGCTTGGTGGTCAGGGCAATATGCTGCTTGATCTGGTCTTTAGTGGCCACGGAGATACCTCAGGGTAAAGAAACAATAAACAGAGTTTGACT
>DASQNN010000251.1:0-14056 GCA_035644955.1 Nodosilinea sp.
CCCGACGCCGACAGCAGCATTGAGTGGTTTTTTGAGAGCCTGCATGGCGACGATCGCGATCGCCTCAAACAGGTGGTGCAGATTGCTCAAGAGGCATCGAGTGGCGGCAGTTTTGACGTCGAGTACCGCGTTGTTGGCCATCAGGACGGGCGCGCGCGGTGGGTTAAGGCCAGGGGACAGGTGTACTTTGACCGAGACGACACCCCGCTGCGGTTTATCGGCACCGTCTTGGATATCACCCAGCAAAAGCAGGCGGAGGCCGAACGCGAGCGTCTGCTGCATCAGGAGCGGTTGGCCCGAGCGGCGGCGGAGCGGGCCAACCGCATTAAAGATGAGTTTTTGGCGATTTTATCCCACGAGTTGAGGTCGCCCCTGAACCCCATTTTGGGCTGGGCTAAGCTGCTGCAAACCAAAAAACTCGATGACGACAAGACCGCTCGCGCCCTGGCCACCATTGAGCGCAATGCCAAGCTCCAGACCCAACTCATCGACGACCTGCTGGATATCGCCAAGATTTTGCGGGGCAAGCTCAAGATCGAAACCGCCCCGGTCGACCCCGTTTTTATTGTTGAAGCGGCGATCGAAACGGTGCAGTCGGCCATTGATGCCAAAGGAATTCAGCTGCACACTGACCTGCCCGGCCTGGAACCCATTCAGGGAGATGGGGCGCGGATTCAGCAAATTGTTTGGAACCTGCTGACCAATGCGGTCAAATTTACTCCCGAAAAGGGCCGCATCGAGGTGCAGCTCCGGCAGATAGACCGCTGGGCTCAGCTGACGGTAACCGATACTGGCCGGGGCATTCGCCCGGAGTTTCTGCCGCGTATTTTTGATTCCTTCTGTCAGGAAGACACCTCCGTCACTCGCCAGTTTGGCGGACTGGGGCTGGGGCTGGCGATCGTGCGCTACTTAGTAGAGGCCCACGGCGGCACCATTGCCGCCGACAGCCCTGGCGAGGGGCAGGGAGCTACCTTTACGGTGCAGCTGCCGCTGCTGAGCCATAGACCTAGCGGGCTTTCTGCCGCCGTCTTGCCCAGCGAGATCGATTTGACCGGGGTGCGCGTTATCGCTGTCGACGACAATGCCGATGCGCTGACGCTGATCACCCTACTACTCGGTGAGTATGGTGCCGAGGTCAAGGGTCTCGATTCGGCGGCGGAGGTACTGGCTACCCTGGCTACCTTTAAGCCCCACGTGCTGGTCAGCGATATTGGGATGCCAAACCTGGACGGCTACGCCCTGATGCAGCAGATTCGAGCGTTGCCCCCAGAGCTGGGGGGGCAGGTAGCAGCGATCGCACTCACCGCCTACGTGCGCGATGAAGACCAGCAAAAAGCCCTCGACAGCGGCTTTCAGCGGCATCTGCCCAAGCCCATCGAGCCCGATATTATTGCTCGGGCGGTGGCCGAACTGGTGCATGGCTAGCCCCAACCTCAACCTCTTTGAGGTGACCTCCGCAGCGGGCGGACGGCGTAGAGCTATCTGCCCGGCTGTGGCGGCAATTCAACGAACGTCCCGCCCCAGTTAAGAGGTCTGTTGGGTGGCCGCCTGGTAGCGCCGATTGATCTCGGGCCAGTTCACCACGTTCCACCAGTTTTCTAGGTACTCGCCGCGCTCGTTTTGGTAGCGCAGGTAGTAGGCGTGCTCCCACACGTCGTTGCCCATAATCGGGTACTGCCCATCCATAATCGGGCTATCTTGGTTGGCGGTATCGACAATTTCGAGGTCACCGTCGCCGTTGCTCACCAGCCAGACCCAGCCACTGCCAAAGCGAGCCCTACCGGCTTCGTTAAACTGCGTTTGAAGCTCGTCAAAACTGCCAAAGGTTTGCTCAATCGCCTGGGCAATTTCGCCGGTGGGTTCACCGCCGCCCTCGGGGCTCATAATCTGCCAAAAAATGGTGTGGTTGAAGTGACCACCGCCGTTGTTGCGCACGGTGGTGCGAATGTCTTCAGGAATGGCATCTAGGTCGCTGAGCAGGGCCTCTACGCTCTGGCCCTGCAGGTCGGGGTAGTCGGCTAGGGCCTCGTTGAGATTGTTGACGTAGGCGGCGTGGTGCTTGTCGTGGTGCAGCTCCATGGTTTCGGCATCGATGGCGGCCTCTAGGGCGGCGTAGTCGTAGGGCAAGGGTGGTAGCTCAGCCGGGGTCGCCAGCAGGCGATCGGGGTAGGCGATCGGGCTGACCTGGGCGGGCCGACCGGCGGGCTGAGAGGTCTGGGCCTGGGGCACCCCCTGGCAGGCCAGCAGCAGCAGGAGGGCTGACATCCCCGACAGCAGGTATTTGAACCGGGGCATTAAAAGAATTAAACGATTAGTCATGTCAATTTCAGCGGTTTAACTACAACGAAAACTTAGGTGAACTGGGGCTGAACGGGCGGTCCTACCTCAGCTGCTTTTGCCCTGGGCCCAGGGCGTTTTGCCGAAATAGCCCCAGGGGTGGAGCCAGGGCTAGACCCACCACAAAGCCACCGGCATGGGCCCAGTAGGCAACGCCGCCCGAGTCAATGCTGGTGGTTGCTTGCAGGCTGGCAAAGCCATAGAGCGTCTGCTGAAAAAACCAAAACCCCAGGAAAAATACGGCGGGAATGCGAAAGGTGGTAATGAAAATGCCCAGGGGAATCAGGGTCAGAATGCGGGCTTTGGGAAAGCGCAGGATGTAGGCCCCCAGCACCCCCGCGATCGCCCCACTCGCCCCCACCATCGGAATATCAGACTGCATGGAGAGCGCCCACTGGGCCAACCCCGCCAGGGCACCGCAGGTCAAGTAGAAAAACAGATAGGAAATCCGTCCCAGTTTCTCTTCAATGTTGTTGCCAAACACCCAAAGAAACAGCATGTTGCCGCCCAAGTGCAGAAACCCCCCGTGCAAAAACTGGGAGCTGAGCAGGGTCAACGACTGCATGCCTATGGTGGCCAGACTGCTGGTTTGAAAACTAGCGGTGAGCTGGCTGGGCACAATTGCAAAGGTTTCAAAGAACCCTTGCAGCTGCTCTGACGGCAACATCAATGCATAGGCAAAGACCAAAATGTTGGTGACAATCAATCCATAGGTGACCCAGGGAGTGATTTTGGTTGGATTGTTGTCGTGTAGAGGAACCACGGCTGTTTTCCTAGGAGTGTGGAGCTTGAGAGCAGTGCAATCAGGGCAAATTGTGCGGAGGGCAAATTGTGCAGAGCTTACTGATTAACCTGTTCGCTTACTTCTAGCCAACGGTAGTCATACCCGGCCAGGTGCACCTCATAGGAGGGGGTCAAGAGCGTTTCCTCCGGCTGATCGGTGAATAGATTGATCAGGCATTTGCCTACGTCGTCTTTCAGCATTAGGGTGGCCTGGCAATCGGTCTGGCTCATGTTATGGATGGCCACCACTGCCTTGCCCTGCCACTCGCAGCGATGGGCAAAAACGCTTGAGTGATCGGTCTCCAAGGTTTGCCACTGGCCCCAGCCAAATGCTGGGTACTCCTTTCGGAGTCGAATTGCTCGCTCCATCCAGTTCAACAGCGAATCAGGATCGCGCTGCTGAGTGGTGACATTCACCTGCTTGTAGCCGTAGTCACCCTCAGAAATGACCGGCAAAACCAGCTGGTCGGCGGGGGCGGTCGAAAACCCGCCGTTGGGGGCCGTAGACCACTGCATAGGGGTACGGGCGGGCTTGCGCTCGTCGAGCGATAAATCGTCGCCCATCCCCAACTCCTCGCCGTAGTTGATGATCGGCGTGCCGGGCAGCGTCAAAAGCAGGCTGTAGGTCAGCTTTAACTGCTGCAAATTGCCGTCTAGCAGGGGGGCAAACCGACGACGAATGCCGCGATCGAAGATCCACATGGTCTCGCGATCGGGGGCAAAAGCAGCGGCAATTTCGTTCTGCTGGTCGTCGGAAAGTTTATCGAGGGTCAGCTCATCGTGGTTGCGAACAAAGTTGGCCCACTGCCCTATGGTCGAGACTGGCGGCAGCTGGTCAAAGGCCTGCTTGAGCGGGGTGGCATCTTCTCTCGCCAGAGCCAGCAGGAGGTGCTGGTTGCCCCAAAAATTAAACAACATCTGCATGCGATCGCCGTCGCCAAAATACTGCGGCAATTCTTCTGGGGTTTCGTTCACCTCAGCCAGTAAAATGGCATCTCCCCGTCGCCATGAGAGAAAATTGCGCAGCTCGTCAATGTATAGAAAAGGGTCTTCCGCCGGTTCAAACAAATTGTCGGCCTGGCGCAGCTCAATTAGATGGGGGGCCGCATCAATGCGAAACCCAGACACCCCCAGCTCTAGCCAAAACCCCATAATTTTTTGAATTTCTTCCCTCACGGCGGGGTTAGTGATGTTTAAGTCGGCCTGGTGGTCGTAGAACCGATGGGCGTAATAGGCATCTGCCTCGGGCTGATAGGTCCAGGTAGAATCTTGCCGGCCCGGAAAAATGATGCCTTCTTCAATATCTTCCGGTTCTTTTTTGGACCACAGATAGTAATCCCAGTATCGTGAGTCGGGGTCTTTAATGGCCGTTTGAAACCAGCGATGTTGGTCAGAGGTGTGGTTGACAACCAAATCGACCAGAATGCGCATGCCCCGCTCTGTCGCTTGGCGGGCAAATTCAACAAAATCTCCCAGGCTGCCCAGACGATGATCGACGCTGTAGTAATCCATCACGTCGTAGCCGTTGTCTTTGTTGGGCGATGGGTAAAAAGGCATCAGCCAAATGCAGGTAATCCCCAAGCCAGATAAGTAATCTAAGCGCTGGGTTAACCCCAAAAAATCTCCCACCCCATCGCCGTTGCCATCCATGTAGGTTTCTACATCGATACAATAAATAACGGCGTTTTTATACCAAAGATCTAGCATAATAGTTCCTTAAGCAAGTCAGACAAAACAACTGTATTGGGTGTTTTGGCTCAAGCTATTTCTTGGCCAATGACGAGATTAAGGGATTCAAAATAAGGGTTGATTCCGTAAAACCTAAAGGCATTGGCTCGTTGCATTTGAACCTGCCTCACTTTTCTTATTCATTGCTTTATTTAAAGGCGGGCAACACCTTTTCGCCGAAAGCCTCAATAAAGGGCTGCTGTTCGCGGTTGACGTTGTGCAAAGAAATCGTCTCAAAGCCCAGGTCGATGTCTTTTTGCAGCCACTCGATATGCTGCTGGGGGTCGGTAGAGATGCGAACATATTGGTACATGTCCTCGGGCTTGACAAAGACAGCAGCGGCATCAAACTGGCGGGGATGTCTTAGCTCTGCTAGCATCGTGCTTTCAAAGATGTTGGTACGCCACTGGTCATGGGCCCCCTGAAGGGCCATTTCTTCGGTTTCTGAATAGGACAACTGCACCTTTAAGTACATTGGTTTGTGCTCACCACCGCCGCGCCGAAAGGCCTCTACCACTTCCCTCAGCTTCTCGTAGGGATGGGAAATGGTGATTAAACCATCGGCCCAGCTCCCTACCCACTCGGCGGTTTTAGGGGTAATGGCCGCGCCCATAATGCGAGGGGGATTGCCAGGGCGAGTGTAGAGCTTTGCTTCATCGACATGCACAAGACCGTGATGGGTAACGGTTTCACCGGCCCAGAGGGCACGCATTACGTCTACACATTCTTTGAGCCGCGCATCCCGGTGCGCCTTATTGGGCCAAACGGTGCCGGTGATGGCCTCATTCATGGCTTGCCCGCTGCCCAAGGCCACCCAAAAGCGATCGCTAAACATTTCTGACAGGGTAGCCGCCGCTTGGGCAATGATAGCGGGATTGTAGCGCTGGCCAGGGGCGCACACCACGCCAAAGGGTAGCGAGGTAGCCTGCATGGCCGCACCCAGCCAAGCCCAGGCAAAGCCGCTCTCTCCCTGGCGCTCGCTCCAGGGATGAAAGTGATCGGAGCAGGTGATAGCGGTAAAGCCGGCTTGCTCGGCTTTTTGAGCCAATTCCAGCAGCGCACTGGGAGGAAACTGCTCGTGGGATGCGTGATAACCAAACTTCACCATAAGCCGACCTAGGTTCTGAATTAACTTCAAAATTCAACTGCAAACCGCTGCCAACCTATCACTGGCAAATCGTGAGAAATCATGAGGAAACCACAATCGAAAGCGGCAGACTCTCTAAGTTAGTTTTGCAAGCTCTCATCCCTTTGGCATCTATCAAATGTGGTAGTTCAAAATATGAGCGGTTCTGTATTTGTAGTAGGGAAAAAATTGCGGGACTGCCATTTGCACCAATCTACAGCCATCGATCTATAGCCTTAGCCATCTGAATTGGGACATCAGTGAAGCCACCCATGGGTGAATGTGATCTAAGAGTTGATCTAAGAAATATCTCAATCAGACCGGCTACAGTTATAACCCTAGGCTGAGCCAAACTCAAGGCTGTGAATGGACAATTTAGCGGTAGAGCTGGTACGCAAAATGGTTAACAACAACAGCAGCGATGAGACAAACGATCAAGACAGCTTTGGGCTAGAGAGTGTTATGCAACCCCTCACCCCTGAGGTGACTCGCCAACCCCTGAGCGAAGCTATGCAGCGCCAAAAAGACGAGCCTCCTCGCTCAGAAGCATCCGAGGTGGAGAACATCGACGAAATCGTACAGGAAGGCGGCTCTGGCAACAACCAAAATGCAACGGATCAAAGTGTCGTAGATCGCCAAATTAATATTGCAAATCGCTCAGCTAGTTAAAGAGCCTTGGCGTCCATTGATCGCAGTGCTCTAGCCTGTAGCTAGTCACCCCCTTTGGCAACCAGGTCGGCGGTCGCCAAGGGGGACAGGGCGATCGGGTCATCGTCCAGGGAGGTCAATTTCATCAGCTGCCTTGCTGCCGCAGGCCAACACCAAAAACCCCACGCCTTGAACAGCCAGCTACGCCCTCTGCCCAGAAGGTTGGGCAGTAGAAGCGGAGCGGCTTTTCTAGACGTAGGGTGGTCTGTTTGGCAGAGTTAGGAGAGCGGCAGCCTGTGGTTGTCAACGGTTGATCAACCAAGGCAGGTATTTAATGAAGCGGGTTTCCGTGAGCTACGGGTTCTTGATGCTGTCCACGATTTCGTTTTCTTCGACGATTTCTTCCAGGTTGAGTTTGTCTTTGATTAGTTCACCCAGAGACTCATCAGGTTCTGTTTTGGGCTCAGTGACGGCGGCGGCTGAGACTTCGCTTTGCCACTCCCGTCGCTGCTCGCGCTTTTCGTTGAGTTTCGCCTCAGAAATAATCGGCTCTTGGCCTTCCGATTCGGCTTGGGCGGCAAACCGAGACGATGCCGCCAGGGCGATTAACGAGTTGGGCGCTAGTTCTGCGTTTAAAGCTGTGCTTAGAGGATTAGAATTCGCCAGCGCTGCTGTTTGAGAAAAACCAAACAGAACTACTACACTCACAACCAGCACCGCCAGGCGCTTGACAAGAGCGGATGGCGAAAAACAAAGCTTTCGATCTGTCATAATTTCTATCCTTGCTGATAACAGAAATAAAATGCGGAGAGCGCCGCCTAAACTGTGGAGCTTTCTCGCAGAGAATTCTCTCGAAAAAGAGAATTACTTTTCGCCCTAGGAAAGGTAATTACTCAAGTTCTAGAACTTGACTCCACTGCCCATTTTACTTCAGTAGCGTAAGCAAACATGCAGAGCCTCACGTCTTCCTCTCGATAGAATCGGTGGGGAGCAGGGGGCTGACTTTTGGTTGGGCTTATCGCGATCGCCCCTATCCTGCCCCTTTATTTGCCCTTTGCTTGCCCTCTACTTTGATAGAGTACAGAGCCCCTTTGCCTATTTCACAATTGAATCCTGGCCTGTTGGGGTAGCGTGGGAGGGAGAAAACCGTGGGGGCAGTGAACCGGCTAAGGTGGCTTGTGCTGGGCAGCATTTGGGTTGTGTTTGTCGCCTACACCCTCTGGTTAGCCCCGCTCGATCAGGCCTATACCTGGACCTTTGCGCGCCGGGTGGCGACGCTGCACTGGGGTGAGATCAATGCCTACCTGCTGGCCATTTTTTGGCTGATGGGGGTTTGGCCCATGATCTACGCCTGCCTGATGTTTGCCGACGGGCGCATGCAGCCTTTTCCGGCCTGGCCTTTTTTTGTTGGGTCTAACCTGACTGGGGTCATTTGTCTGCTGCCCTACCTGCTGGTTCGCCAGCGCAACCAGAGCTTTTCAGGTAAAAAAGACCGCTGGCTTGACCTATTGGAGCGGCGTTCTACCGGCATTGGGCTGTTAGGGACTGCGATCGCTCTGATCGCCTATGCCGTCACTACTGGGGATTGGCATGAGTATGTGGCGCAGTTTCACAGCCGGGCCTTTGTTCACCTCATTACCCTCGACTTTTGCCTGATGGGGCTAATTTTTCCGCTGACGCCGTTGCTCGACGACGACATGCAGCGGCGGGGCGTGTACCGAGCCGACCGGTTTTGGGCAATTGCTTTGGTGCCTCTGTTTGGCCCTTTGCTGTATCTGTGCTGGCGCCCTACCCTGCCGTTGGAAGACTACTCGTAAAAGCCCTGTTTTTAGCTTCCTACGCCCTGTTATTAGATGCCCTGGCCAAACAATCTCTTCCCTTTTGAAAACTCTAATACTTCCAATGAGCGATGAGGGCAAGCCGCTTTCGTTGTTAAACCGTTAGCAGTGCAACGGTTGCCAAGCTTCGCAACGGTTGCTGGCTTCGTACAAAAGGAGGAAGCATTTATGGCTTCACAGCACAGACGAGCGGTGGGTATTTTTCCCAGTCGTCCCCAGACGGCCTCGGCCTTGCAAGCGCTCAGTGACTCGGGTTTTGCCATGGGTCATGTGTCAGTGATCGCAAAAGACGCAGAGCGGCAAAACGCGATCGCAGGGGTTAAGGTCAGCGATGAAACGAGCAACCACGCCGATTCTGGCGGCGCTGTTGGCGCGGTGACAGGCGGGGTGCTGGGCGGTGCCACCGGGCTGTTAGTGGGGTTGGGCACGCTGGTCATTCCTGGCATTGGCCCGGCGCTGCTGGCCGGGGAAGCTGCTGCTGTGATGTCTACGCTGGTGGGCGGTGCCGCCGGTGCTGCTGCCGGTGGGTTGGTGGGTGCTCTGATTGGCCTAGGTATTCCTGAAGACCGGGCTAAGCACTACCACGAGCGCGTTGCCCGAGGCGAGTATCTGGTCACGCTCAAGGGCACCGAGCCTGAGATCGCCAGGGCCGAGCGCGCCTTAAAGAGTGCCGGCATTGAAGATTGGGGTGTATACCACATGCCCGAAGAACTTCCTCAGGTAGACCGCAGCTATTCCAGTACGGCTGACGGTATTGCTCCTGGGGTCGTTCCTGGTGGTGTTGCTCCTGGGGTCGCTCCCGGTGCCGCCACTGGTGCTGCTACTGGCCGAGGCAACCCCTACAACCTCGTCGATCACCCGATGGATCAGGGCTATCCCCACCAGGAACCCCGTCCCCCGGTTGACTCTCCTCGACAGGCGACAGGACTGCCCCATGCCTCTAATCCTTTGGAGCCTTAGACCGTTGAAAAACGGTTGCTGGGGAGGTGTTGTAAGGCTGCCCCTCCAGCTTAAACCGCCGAGTTGATCGCATCTGTGAAGGAAAAACCAATGAATATTTTGAAATCAATCCGAGTTAGCATCATCGCCCTGTGTTTAGGGGTCGTTCTATTTACCACCAGCGCCTGTGGTAGCGCGACCCAAACCAGCACAGCCCCAAGATTATCTCCCACCACGGCCTATAGCCAGCTCGAACGCGGTGATACCGCCAGTGGCGAAAGCTACGGCCGGTGGGTGATGAACACCGCTAAGGGTCTGGTGAGCGATGCCTATGTGCGCGATAGCAACAAGCTGGGCGTAGTTATCTCGCCGGAGGTGAAGCCTCGGGAAGTCAAGACTCTGGCCCAATCGCTGATCCAGGGTTTCCACAAAAAGTTTCCCGACCGTGACCTGAGTGTCTTGGTTTACGCTCCTGACAAAGAGCTGATCTTGACCGCCAAGTACGACGACACTAGTCGCCAGGTCGTTTACCAATAGGCCTACCAATAGG
Source organism: Nodosilinea sp. (assembly GCA_035644955.1). GTDB lineage: Bacteria > Cyanobacteriota > Cyanobacteriia > Phormidesmidales > Phormidesmidaceae > Nodosilinea. The sequence continues at coordinate 9,950 of DASQNN010000251.1, forward strand.
CGCAAGCGCGATCATAATCGCCCAATTCAGAAATACCTCAGAAATAACCTAGGAGACCGCTATGAGTAGCAGTAACGACTATAAGCGTCAGATCATGAATGACCTGGCCGGTGGTAATGCCGAAAGCATTGACGCCAAAAGCACCCAGCCCGAAAAAGAATACGCCAACTTTGATGACTTCGCCAACCGTTCGTCTCGCGACGAGCGTCGACAGCTAGGGCGCGGCTTCCACCCCGATCGCATTCCTTCCAGCGAGATGGAGCCAGAACTGCGCAAGGCGATTGCTCAAATCAAGCCCCAGGAGCGGGATGATGTGGCTCGCGACCTGTTCAAGCACCTCAAAGAGCGTGGCCTGAGCGATCGCGACCTGGAGAAGCAACTGGGGCTGACGACCCACCATGCCAGCCGTATGAAAGAAGACGACGTGACTAAGCTGGCCGCCTTCACCTATCGCAGCCACCCCGACATTTTCCAAGAGGTGCTGGCCGACCAGCCCGGAATCATGAAGTTCTTCAGCAATCCGCTGGTGGGTGCAGCCGTGGGTGCGATCGCGGCCAAGTGGCTGGGCAAGCGCTAATCAAGTTCGCTTGCTAACACCCCAAGGGTGAGCTCCCCCGCTGGGCTGCCTCCTTAAACTGGTTTCCCCTTTCTAATACTGAATCCTATTTGGTTACACCCGGTTTGTAGGGGCGACACAGTGCAATGCCCCTACGAGATCCCTGTTTTGAGCCGGTGTTTCTCAATGTGGATTTCGTATAGGGGGAGCTGCAGGGCAGCGACCAACACAATAGCCGAGGGTCGCTGGGAAAATTTCCCTGGCGGCCCTCGGTTTTAGGCTTTGGGGTTAAAAACTCCCCGAGTTCTGCGGCTATAAGCTGAGCGACCGGAGGGTAGCGCTATGTTTAAAGAATGGCAAACCAGGCTGACGTATATGGGGAAAACGGTTATGACTCGTCGTGGGCTGATATCGCGGCTGCTGACAGGGGGGCTGGTGCTGGCGATCGCGCTGCTGGCCTTTTTTGCGACCCCTGCCCAGGCTCAACCTCTAGGGGCAGGGGCGGGGGCAGGGCAAGAGCTAACGGTTTACCGCAGCCCCACCTGCCACTGCTGTGGCCACTGGGTTGACCACATCGAAGCCGCCGGGTTTCGGGTGAAAAGTGTGGTGACGTCAGATATGGCCGCCATTAAAATTCGCTACGGCGTACCGGAGGAACTGACCTCTTGCCACACCGCGATCGTCGGTGGCTACGTCATCGAAGGCCACGTGCCCGCCGCCGATGTGCAGCGGTTGCTCAGCGAACAGCCCCAGGTTCTGGGCCTGGCGGTACCGGGCATGCCCATGGGCTCGCCGGGGATGGAATCGGGCGCTCGGGTAGACCCCTACAAGGTGGTTTCGTTTACTCGGACCGGACAGACGGCAACCTTTGCCGAGCATCCCTAATAGCCCCCGCTCAACCGGCCCAACCGCACCCTATGACCTACTACCGCTGCCAACCCGAGGCCTTTGCCGCCGCCTACCTGCACAACCTGCGGGGGGGTATTCAGTCCTGCCGCTACTTTGCGACCAACAACCTCAACCGCGATTTTGTGGCCACCAAGGGGTTTTCGGTGGTGTTTACCCACCAGGGCCGCGCCGAGGTCGATCGCCAGTTTCCCTATTTCAAGCCCTACCTCGATGCGGCCCTGCTGCCCGATTGCAACGCTTTTTACCTCAACCCGCTGCTGCTCAAGCAGGGCTCTCGCGTTGACCCCCACGTCGATCGATCGCTCAGGTCGTACTGCAAAACCATCGACCCGCCCCAGCAGGTGAGCGTGCTCTACGTGCAGGTGCCCACCGACCTGGCCAGCGGCGAGCTGGTGCTACAGCGGGGGCGACAGCGGGTAGCGCAGATTAAGCCCCAGACGGGTCTGCTGCTGCACTTTCAGGGCAACCTGACCCATTCCATCAACGCCATGGCCAGCGCGGGCAGTCGCCTCAGCCTGGTGTGCGAGCAATATTGTCTAGATGCCAAGGCGCTGTGGGATATTCCCGAGTTTTTGGTCGAGTCGAGGGCGATCGCCCCCGTTAAAACCAGGGGCTAATACCAAATCCGAACCGCATGCCCCCGATTCTATAGACGCCGACCTGTAGGGGCGTAGGCGTAGCCGAGCCAGAGGCTCTATGGCATTCGCCCTGAGGAATCGGGGGTAACCAAACAGGATTTATTATCAGGCTCCGGTCGTCAGTTTTAGATTGCGGTTTGAATTGGGGCGTTGCTGAATTGAGGCCCAAATTTGGGTAAGGCATAGGCGCAGCCAAGCCAAAGGCTTTACGGTCGTTTGCCTCTACGAGAGACGTTGAATTTTTGATTCATGCCTGTATTCAGCAACTTCTACAAATGAGAAATAAATGAGAAATGGCAGAAGAAACCGCCGCTCTGTCAGCTGTTACGACCATTTGGGTTCAGAATCAGTAGGTTGAGTCACTGTTGTTGAGCTAATGATATGAGTTTGATCCAAGAAATATTTCTCGAAACCGACTGGGAGGAGGTTGAGCAGGCCCAGGCCGCCTGCGACGAACGCGCCAACCAGCTCCGGGCTGAGGGCCACACCTGCACCTGCACCACCCTCTACCGCATCACCGATGGCCGACGGGTCTTTTTGCTAGAGGCTCAGCACCCCGATTCCCTAGAGCCTGAGCACCGACCCTCGCGGCGCAAGCCCCCCTCGCGGCGCTCTAGCCCCCGGACTTAGGCCCTAAGAAGATTTTCAGGAAGGAATATACCAGCTTCAACTCAGCAACTGTAGCCGCTGTAGGGTGGGCACTGCCCACCATTAGGGAAACTGTTTTTCAGAAGTTGCCTGAAGACCTTCTAATTTGAGAACCTTCTGATTTTGGCTGGGGAGGCTGGGCCAGCGCCACCAGCCAGCTATCCCTGCTTGACAAGGCTCAGGGCCACGGCTTCGGCCACCCGAATGCCGTCGATGCCGGCGGATAGAATGCCCCCCGCATAGCCCGCCCCCTCACCAGCGGGGTATAGCCCAGCGGTGTTAAGGCTTTGGCACTGCTCATTGCGCTTGATGCGAATGGGCGAGGAGGTGCGGGTCTCGATGCCGGTCAAAACGGCGTCATCCATGGCAAAACCGTGGATTTGGCGATCGAAGGCGGGAAGGGCCTCGCGGATGGCCGCGATCGCATAGTCCGGCAGGCTTTCGCTCAGGTCGCCCAGCTTTACCCCCGGCTTGTAGGAGGGGTACACCTCCCCAAAGGCGGTCGAGGGGCGATCGGCCAAAAAATCTCCCACCAGCTGGCCGGGGGCCTCGTAGGTGCCACCGCCCAGGTGAAAGGCAAACTCTTCTAAGCGCCGCTGTAGCGCAATGCCCGCCAGCGGCCCCTCGGGGTAATCTTCCGGCGTTATACCCACCACGATGGCGCTGTTGGCGTTCGACTCGTCGCGGGCGTACTCGCTCATGCCGTTGGTCACCAGGCGGCCCGGCTCGGAGGCGGCGGCCACCACCTTGCCCCCCGGGCACATGCAAAAGCTATAGACCGATCGCCCGTTTTCGCAGTGGTGCACCAGCTTGTAGTCGGCGGAGCCCAGGCGGGGGTGACCGGCCTGGGGGCCGAGTCGGCAGCGATCGATCAGGTCTTGGGGATGCTCGACCCGAAAGCCAATGGAAAAGGGCTTGGCCTCGATGTAAACGCCCCGGTTGTAGAGCATTTCAAAGGTGTCGCGGGCGCTGTGGCCCACCGCCAGCACCACATGCTCACTGGCGATGTATTCGCCGCTCTCTAGCCGCACCCCGCGCACCTGGCCCTGGTCGATGTCAATGTCTTCGACCCGGCTTTGAAAGCGAATTTCGCCGCCCAAAGACTCGATGGTGGCCCGCAGATTCTGCACAATTTTGACCAGGCGGTAGGTACCGATGTGGGGTTTGTTGATGTACAAAATTTCCGGCGAAGCGCCGGCATTGACCAGCTCGCTCAGCACCTTGCGCCCGTAGTGGTTGGGGTCGCTGACCTGGCTGTAGAGCTTGCCATCGGAAAAGGTGCCCGCGCCGCCTTCGCCAAACTGCGCGTTGGATTCGGGGTTGAGGCGTTTTTTGAGCCAAAAGCCAAAGGTGTCA
>DASQNN010000252.1:0-3751 GCA_035644955.1 Nodosilinea sp.
CCAGGGCTTGATCACCGAAGAAATGGCCCACGTTGCCCAACGAGAGAACCTGCCCGAAGATCTGATCCGCGACGAAGTGGCACGGGGGCGCATGATCATCCCCGCCAACATCAACCACCCGAATCTGGAGCCGATGGCGATCGGCATCACCTCAAAGTGCAAGGTAAATGCCAACATCGGCGCGTCGCCCAACTCGTCTGATATCAACGAAGAGGTGGCCAAGCTGCACCTGGCGGTGAAGTACGGGGCCGACACCCTGATGGATTTGTCTACCGGGGGCGGCGATCTCGATGCCATTCGCACCGCCATTATCAATGCCTCGACGATTCCGATCGGCACGGTGCCGGTGTACCAGGCCCTAGAGAGCGTCCACGGCAATATCGAAAACCTCACCGCCGACGACTTTCTGCACATCATCGAAAAGCATGCCCAGCAGGGGGTTGACTACCAGACCATCCACGCCGGGATTTTGATTGAGCACTTGCCTTTGGTGCGCGATCGCATCACCGGCATCGTTTCCCGCGGCGGCGGCATCCTCGCCCGCTGGATGCTGCACCACCACAAACAAAACCCCCTCTACACCCACTTCAACGACATCATCGAAATCTTCAAGCGCTACGACGTGAGCTTTAGCCTGGGAGATTCTCTCCGCCCCGGCTGCCTGCACGATGCTACCGATGCCGCTCAAATGGCGGAACTCAAGACCCTGGGCCAGCTCACCCGCCAGGCCTGGGAGCACGACGTGCAGGTAATGGTCGAAGGCCCCGGCCACGTGCCGATGGATCAGATCGACTACAACGTCAAAAAGCAGATGGAGGAGTGCGCCGAAGCCCCCTTCTACGTGCTCGGCCCCCTGGTGACCGATATTGCGGCTGGCTACGACCACATCAGCTCGTCCATTGGCGCAGCGCTGGCAGGCTGGAGCGGGGCGGCCATGCTCTGCTACGTGACGCCCAAGGAGCACCTGGGCCTGCCCAACGCTGAGGATGTGCGGGCGGGGCTAATCGCCTACAAGATTGCGGCCCACGCGGCAGATATTGCGCGGCGCCGGCCAGGGGCACGCGATCGCGACGATGCCATGTCTCACGCCCGCTACAACTTCGACTGGAACAAACAGTTCGAGCTGTCGCTGGATCCTGAGCGGGCCAAGGAGTACCACGACGAAACCCTGCCCGCCGACATCTACAAAACCGCCGAGTTTTGCTCGATGTGCGGCCCCAAGTTCTGCCCCATGCAGACCAAGGTCGATGCCGATGCCCTGACCGAGCTGGAGAAGTTCTTGGCCCACGAAGATGCTAAAAAGGCGATCGCGCAGTCTGTTTAACCCAGTTCTTTTGGGGAAAAGCAAACCACCCATCTCGGCTATCCACCGATGACTGGGCATAGCCCCACTCCAGACCGCTGGGGTGGGGTTTCTAACTGATCGGGCTACAATATTGACCACGCGATTCAGTGGTTCCTATGCAGATAACCACGCTCTATGACCAAGACTTTCACGCCTGGGCTCAGCGCCAGGTTGAGCTACTGCGCTTGGGGCAATGGGCAGAACTCGATATTGAAAACCTGGTTGAGGAAATTGAGTCATTGGGTAGGCAAGAACGCCAGGAGCTTCGCAATCGCTTGGGGGTGCTGCTGGGACATCTGCTCAAGTGGCACTACCAACCCCAAGCCCGTACCAAAAGCTGGGCAGCCACCATTCAAGAACAACGCCGAAGAATTCAGCGTCACTTGAAGGAAAACCCCAGCTTGAAGCCCTATCTAGCGGGCGCGATCGCTATCGGCTACGAAGATGGCTTGGATTTGGTCAACCGAGAAACACCCCTCGATCCCAAACAGCTGCCGCAAGTTTGCCCCTTTTCTGAAGCCGATATCTTTGAGCAACCCATCGACTGGCCGCCGCCAGCCAAGCCTTAATCAGCATGGGAGCCGCCACACTCGTGCGTACGCGGGAAGCTACCGGATAGAGCAGCACCTATCATGCTTAGTGACACCGAATCCGAGTTCAAAAACCCCGGATCAAAACAGTTATCCCGTAGGGGCAAACGGTTGTTTGCCCTCAATCAATCGGGGGGGAGCAACCAGGGTTTAGTATGAGTAGTCATCACAGCACCAATATGACGCAATCAGGGATTCTAAAGAACTACATCAACGGCCAGTGGGTACCGTCTGCGGCAGGGGATGTGCTCTCGGTCAATAACCCAGCCACCGGGGAAGCGTTGGGCCAAGTTCCCGTTTCCCCTCAAGAAGAGGTCGATCAGGCCGCCCAGGCTGCGGCGAAAGCTTTCGAGGAGTGGCGACGCGTGCCACCGCCCCAGCGGGTGCAGCCCCTGTTTAAGCTGAAAGACCTGCTGGAAACCCACCTAGAAGAGCTAGCCCAGATCATCACCCAGGAGTGTGGCAAAACCCTGGCCGAGTCGAAAGGCGAGCTGCGACGGGCGATCGAGAATGTAGAGGTGGCCTGCGGCATTCCGATGATGATGCAGGGCACGGTGCTGGAGGATATTGCCAGCGGCATCGATGAGTTTATGATTCGGCAACCCCTGGGGGTGGCGGCGGCGATCGCACCCTTCAACTTCCCCGCCATGATTCCCTTTTGGTTTATGCCCTACGCCCTGGCCTGCGGCAATACCTACATCGTTAAACCCTCCGAAAAAGTGCCCCTGACCATGCAGCGCATCTTCGAGCTGCTGGATGCGGCGGGCTTTCCCCCCGGCGTGGTGAACCTGGTGCACGGGGCCAAGGAAACGGTGGATGCAATTCTGGAACACCCCACCATTCGGGCCATCAGCTTTGTCGGCTCCTCGCCGGTCGCCAAATACATCTACGCCCAGGCGGCGGCCCACGGTAAGCGGGTGCAGTGCCAGGGCGGGGCCAAAAACCCCGTTATCGTGCTGCCCGATGCCGATCGCGCCATGACGACCCGAATTGTGGCCGATAGCGCCTTTGGCTGTGCCGGTCAGCGCTGCCTGGCGGCGTCTTTGGCGGTGACGGTGGGGGAAGCGACGGAGTGGTTTACCGATGCGATCGCCCACACCGCCGCCACCCGCAACGTCGGCAACGGTCTCGACCCGGCGGTGCAGATGGGGCCGGTGATTACGGCCCAGAGTCAGCAGCGCATCGAGAGCCTGATTCAAACCGGCGCAGATGAGGGGGCGACGGTGCTGGTGGACGGTCGCAACGCCCAAATTCCCGACTTGGAAGCAGGTCACTTCGTCAAACCAACTGTGTTGCAGAACGTGCCCCCCATGGGCGAAATCGCCCAGACCGAAATCTTTGGCCCGGTGCTGGGTCTGATGGCGGTGGATACGGTGGAAGCTGCGATCGCTCTAGTAAACCAGAGCCCCTGGGGCAACATGGCCTGCCTGTTCACCAACAGCGGTGCCGCCGCCCGCCAGTTTCGCTACGAGGCTAGAGCTGGCAACATCGGCATCAACATCGGCGTGGCGGCACCAATGGCCTTTTTCCCCTTCAGCGGCTGGAAAGACAGCTTCTTTGGCGATCTCCACGGACAGGGGGCCCACGCAGTGGAATTTTTTACCCAGACCAAGGTAGTGGTCGAGCGCTGGCCCAAGGAGTGGAGTCGCCAGTTTTGAGGGCAAGGTACTTTGCCAGAATTCACGGCTGAAGCGGCTCTGCCATAATGGCAGTAACACATTGATTCAGCGGCTGCATGCCCAGGGAACAGGGGAATAACCATGGTTCAGGCCAATCCTAAACTGCTGAGCGTTGAAGACTTTATTACCGACTATGG
>DASQNN010000253.1:0-5795 GCA_035644955.1 Nodosilinea sp.
GGCTATGGGCTGATTCAGCCCCGCAAGCCCAACCAAAACGGCCATCTCAACGGCCACGACAGCAAGGCCAAAAGCCACGCTGAGACCGCTGCTCACAGCTAATTCAACTTAAATCAACCTCTAAAAAGCCCCAGCCTGCTCAGGCTGGGGCTTTTTAAGCAAACTAAAACCCTGGGCTCTATCTGCGTCGGCAAGTTCTGCGTCGGCAATGTTAAGCAGGAGAGCCAGCCAGCAAGGGCTCGACGCCGTTTTTGGCATCCAAGGCAAAGAGGTCGTCGCAGCCGCCCACGTGGTGGTCATTAATAAAGATTTGCGGCAGCGATCGCCGTCCGTTAGCCCGCTTAGACATTTCGCCACGAGCGGTTTCATCGCCATCAATGCAGTACTCGGTGTAGGCGATGCCCTTTTGGTCCAGCAGTCGCTTGGCCCGAATGCAGAAGGGACAGCTGCTCCAGGTGTAAATTTCGACGGTGGGGGTCATGGCGCGCCTCCAAAATAACGTTTAATATTGTTCACATTATTTTAGTCTTTCCAAGAGGCGACACGAAAGGATCTAAGGTTTGAGGTTCACGGTTTTAGGTAGGCCTTGCACCTTGCACCTAAGCACCTTGCACTCGACACCCTACCCACTTCCCTTCAGCGCGTGGGCGATCGCATCCACCACCCGCGACACCTCTACAATCTCCAGACCATCAACCTTCACCGACTGCCCCTTGGGCACGATCGCCCGCTTAAAGCCCAGCTTGGCCGCCTCTTTCAGCCGCAGCTCTAGCTGCGAGATCGGCCGCACCTGGCCGCCCAGACCCACCTCGCCGATCAGCACAAGTTCTGGATCCACCAGGCGATCGCGAAAGCTGGCCACGACGGAAATGGCGATGCCCAAATCCGCCGCCGGTTCTCCCACCGCCAGCCCCCCCGACGACGCCACGTAGGCATCGAGCTTCGAGAGGGGAATGCCCACCCGCTTTTCCAGCACCGCCAAAATTTGCAGCAGCCGGTTGTACTCCACCCCCGTGGTCGAGCGCCGGGGCGAGCTGTAGCTGGTGGGGCTAACCAGCGATTGCAGCTCCACCACCAGGGGCCTTGTGCCCTCGCAGGCCACAATGGTGGCAATGCCCGGCACCTGCTCGTCGCGATTGCCCAAAAACAGCGCCGAGGGGTTGCTGATCTCCGCCAGACCGCGATCGACCATTTCAAACACCCCCAGCTCGTGGGTGGCCCCAAACCGGTTTTTCACCGACCTGAGCAGGCGGTGGCTGGCAAAGCGATCGCCCTCAAAGTACAGCACCGTATCGACCAGGTGTTCGAGCACTTTGGGGCCGGCGATCGCCCCCTCCTTGGTCACGTGACCCACAATAAACAGCGAAATATTCGCCCGCTTCGCCAATTGCATCAGCGCCGATGTACATTCCCGCACCTGCGACACCGAGCCAGGGGCCGAGGTCAGCGCCGCATAGTACAGCGCCTGAATGCTGTCGATAATCGCCACCGTCGGCTTCAGCGACTCCAGCTCCATCAAAATTGTTTCCAGGTCAATCTCCGGCAGCAAAAATAACTGCGAGTCAACCGCTTCCACCCCCGCAGGCTCAAACTCCTCTGGCTCCGCCTCTTCTTTTCCCGCTTCCCGCTTCCCGCTTCCCTTTTTCCCTACCCCATCACCCCCAACTCCCTCACTCCCCACTTCCCCACTCCCCACCGGCCCCAGCCGCTGCCACCGCAGCTTTACCTGCTGGCCCGATTCTTCGGCACACACGTACAGCACCCGCTGCCGCGCCGCCATCTGGTTCGCCACCTGCAATAGCAGCGTCGATTTGCCAATGCCGGGGTCGCCCCCCAGCAGCACTAGCGACCCCGGCACAATGCCACCCCCCAGCACCCGATCTAGCTCGCCATAGCCCGAAGGCAGCCGCGCCTGGGGGTGGTCTTGAATCTGGTTGAGGGTCATCGCCAGGCGCGGCTGGCTGGTTTTAGCAGTAGTCGCCCCGCCTCGACTGCGCCCCAGCGCTGCTGCCCGAGGGGTTGCCTCCTTTGTGGGCTGGGCCTGCTCTACCATTGAGTTCCAGCTGTTGCAGGTAGGGCAGCGGCCAAAGTACTGGGGCGACTCAGCCCCACATTCGTTACAGACAAAAATTGAGCGCGATTTAGCCATGGTCTTTCTATGAACGGCTCCCCTCGGCATAGAAGGTCTTCAGAAACCCGGTTTCTGTAGGCTTGGTCCAACGGCGCAGGTCATGGCCTGCACAAGAAACCGAATTTATAGTATCTCTGATCTAATGACACAGTTCCCATAAACAAAGAGGCCATGGAGCTGCCCTAGAGAAAGCGCCCCCTTTCCTAAAGCGGTCAATCGAGCCATCTAGATGCGAGGCAGGGAGGGATCAGCTCCCCCCTGCCCAAAGGAGCCGAGCGAGCAATCTGGATGCAAGGCAGCGGGGGATCACCTTGAGCATTCAGCCGCAAAGACGATCGGGCATACAGCAACGCCTGGGGCAAGAGGGTAGAGGCAAGGGCAGGCAACAGAGCGCCATTAACCTGAGAAACCGGCTGCCGCTCCGCAACAAACCTTAAAAAAGCCTGAAGCACAGAGATTCCACGCTTGCGGCATGAATCAATACACATAGAATGAACAGACGTCGTAGACCCTACTTTTGCAGCGTTTTAGGAGACTGGCCCGGCAATATCCGCGATTTGTGCTCAGTCAACTATATCCAGTCCAGATCGGGATCTGTAGCTGTTCCACAGGCGGAGCTCAACTTCTGAACTTGGCTGAATTTAATAGCTTTCAAAAGTTAATTATTAAACGTTGCGATTGTTTATAGAATATGACGTTATGTAGGGAGCCTTGAGAGCCTTGGAAAACAACAAAGAAAGAATTCTGGTGGTCGACGATGAGGCTAGTATTCGCCGCATTCTCGAAACCCGCCTGTCGATGATTGGCTACGACGTGGTCACTGCCGCCGATGGCGAAGAAGCCCTAGAGACCTTTCGCAACACCGATCCAGACCTGGTGGTGCTCGATGTGATGATGCCCAAGCTCGACGGCTACGGCGTCTGCCAGGAGCTTCGCAAAGAGTCTGACATTCCTATTATTATGCTCACCGCCCTGGGCGACGTGGCCGATCGCATCACCGGCCTAGAACTGGGCGCCGACGACTATGTGGTCAAGCCCTTCTCACCCAAAGAACTCGAAGCCCGCATTCGTTCAGTCCTGCGCCGGGTCGATAAAACCGGCATGACCGGCATCCCCAGCTCCGGCGTCATCTCGGTCAACACCATTCGCATCGACACCAACAAGCGCCAGGTGTACAAGGGCGACGAGCGCATTCGCCTCACCGGCATGGAGTTTAGCCTGCTAGAGCTGCTGGTTAGCCGCTCCGGCGAACCCTTCTCCCGCTCCGAAATTTTGCAGGAGGTGTGGGGCTATACCCCTGAGCGTCACGTCGATACCCGCGTGGTCGATGTCCACATTTCACGGCTGCGGGCCAAGCTCGAAGACGACCCCAGCAACCCCGAGCTAATCCTTACCGCCAGGGGTACCGGCTACCTGTTTCAGCGGATTGTAGAACCCGGTGAAGAATAGTCGGTAGGGTAGTCTGCTAGAATTTGCTCAGGTTTTTAACAGATTTAACCGATGGGCTTTAACCGGGCACGCATTGCCATTGACGCCATGGGGGGGGACTTCGCCCCCGGCGAGATCGTTGCAGGTGCCATTCGCGCCAAAGCCGAGCTAGACGTCGATGTTGCCCTGATCGGCGATACCGATCGAATCAAGGCATCTACGGCCAGTCCGGAGCAGCTGGTGGGCATTGAGCTAGTGCCCGCTGAGGGCAGCATTGAAATGCACGAAGAGCCGCTGAGCGCCCTGCGCAAGAAGCCCCAGGCTTCTATCAACGTGGCGATGGACTTGGTCAAGCGCAACCAGGCCGATGCCGTGGTATCGGCTGGCCACTCGGGGGCAGCGATGGCTGCCGCCCTGCTGCGTTTGGGGCGGCTGAAGGGCATTGACCGACCGGCGATCGGGGCCGTGTTTCCTACCGTAGTCGCCAACAAGTCAGTGCTGATTTTAGACGTGGGGGCCAATGTCGACTGCCGCCCTAAGTACTTAGAACAGTTCGCCATGATGGGTACCATCTACTCTCGCTACGTGCTGGGGGTAGACAATCCGCGCGTGGGGCTAATCAACATTGGCGAAGAGCCCTGCAAAGGCAACGACGCTGCCTTAAAGGCTCACCAATTGCTTGAAGAAAACCCTAATATTCCCTTTGCGGGCAATGCCGAGGGGCGCGACATTCTCTCTGGTCAGTTTGATGTGGTGGTGTGTGACGGCTTTGTGGGCAATGTGCTGCTCAAGTTCGCCGAGGCGGTGGGCGAGTCAGTGCTGCAAATTTTGCGCGAAGAGCTGCCCCAGGGCGTGCGTGGCAAAATTGGCGCTTCTATCCTGAAGCCTAACCTGCGCCGCATCAAGCAGCGGGTCGACCACGCCGAGCACGGCGGCGGTCTGCTGCTGGGCGTAGCCGGTGTAACGGTGATTAGCCACGGCAGTTCCCAAGCGCCATCGGTGTTTAACGCCATTCGCCTGGCCAAAGAGGCGGTTGACAACCGTGTTCAAGACCGCATTCAGGCCCAGTACCAGCGGGTTGCCATGCCCGCAGCAGACGGAGAATAACCTGTGGAACAGCTTATGCCCGGTGTGTCACTGGTGGGCAGTGGTTCGGCTTGCCTGACTGTACAGCTCACCAACGATGCCCTCAGTCAGCGCGTTGATACGTCCGACGAGTGGATTTCGACTCGCACCGGTATTCGCCAGCGCAGTATAGCGGCGCCCAACGATTCTTTGGCGTCGCTGGCCACCGAGGCCGCCCGCAATGCCCTGGCCATGGCGGACCTGAGCGCCCAGGAGGTAGACCTGATTCTGTTGGCCACCTCGACCTCAGACGATCTGTTTGGCAGTGCCTGTAAGGTTCAGGCCGAGTTGGGGGCGACTCGTGCCGTCGCCTTTGACCTCACCGCCGCCTGTTCTGGATTTGTGTTTGCCTTGGTAACGGCGGCTCAATACATTCGCACTGGTGTGTTTAAAACGGTAGTGGTGATCGGCGCCGACGTGCTCTCCCGCTGGACCGATTGGGACGATCGCACCACCTGTGTGCTGTTTGGCGATGGGGCTGGGGCCGTGGTACTGCGGGCCGATCAGCGCGATCGCCTGCTCGGCTTTGAGCTGTGCAGCGACGGCTCCTCCAATCACTGCCTGAACCTGGCCTACCAGCCCCAAACCGTCCCGCTTGTCGAGGATATTGCCGTTCAGAAAGGCACCTTTGCCCCCATCACCATGAACGGACGCGAGGTCTATAAATTTGCCGTCGGCCGCGTCCCAGAAGTAATCGAAAAAGCCCTTTTCCGCGCTAATCTCACCACCGCCGATATTGACTGGCTGGTGCTGCACCAGGCCAACCAGCGCATTCTCGATGCCGTAGCCGATCGCCTCGGGGTCCCGTCCGATCGCGTAATCAGCAATATGGCCCGCCACGGCAACACCTCTGCCGCGTCCATTCCCCTGGCCCTGGACGAAGCCGTGCGGGCCGGCAACATTCAGCCTGGGGATGTGATTGCCACGGCGGGGTTTGGGGCTGGTCTCACCTGGGGCGCAGCCATTGTGGAGTGGGGCTAGCCGTGGGGCCAATCGCCCCTGTTTCCGGCGAACATTTTATGAGACAGTATTGCTTTGCAGAGTAAGTAAGGTACTGGCATGGCAAAAGCAGCGTGGGTGTTTCCTGGGCAGGGCTCTCAGGCCATCGGCA
>DASQNN010000254.1:0-11002 GCA_035644955.1 Nodosilinea sp.
GTTTCTCGCACCGACTCGTGGGTGTATTCGTCGTCGGGATGAGGCGGTTGCCCCGGCTGCTGAAAATGGGGGCGACTGTTATAGATCTGCCCCCAGGTAACGTCGGCCTGGCGCACCAGCTCATAGAAGGTTTCGGGCGATCGCAGTATCGTCTCCAGCAGGTCTTTTACCGCCTCGGCAGGGTTCCCCAGGTGACGACTAAGGCGGCTTTCGTCGTCGCATAGCCAGCCATCGAGCACCCGCTGTAGGGCACCAGGGCCATCGATCAGCGATTCTTTGAGGGCCTGCTGGGCTCCGTGCTTAGCCTGCACTAGCCGCGGGATAGGAGATTCCCCCTTCATGAAGTTGCCGGCCTCCTGGCCAATGGCATCGGCCAGGGTAAAGGGGCGGCTGAGGCGCAGTTCCTGCTGAATGTCGGGGGTATCGTCGTGGGAATCAGCCACCATGGGATAGAACCTACCGTAGGACAATCAAGGTTTTAAGCAGGTCAAGTTCCCTTTCCCCATCCGCTTACACCGGACCCAACCCACCCATCACCGTTCCGGTTTCCTAGGGCAAATGCTTCTGTAGCCGCTGCAGGGTCTTGTACATTTCCGGCAGGCGACGATACACCGCCGAGGCCCTGAGAAATACCCGATGGGGCAGCGCGGGCATGCCGGTAACAATTTCACCCGGGGCGACGTCGCCGTGGATGCCGGCTTTAGCGGTCGCGATCGCTCCATCCCCTACGGTCGCCTGGTTGGCGATGCCCACCTGACCCGCTAAAATGACTCGGTTGCCAATGGTGACGCCGCCGGCCATGCCCACCTGGCCCGCCATCACCACCCCTTCGCCCACCTGGCAGCCGTGGGCAATGTGCACCAGGTTGTCGAGCTTGGTGCCGCGCCCAATCCGGGTGGTGCCTACGGCGGGGCGATCAATCGTGGTGTTGCTGCCCACTCGCACCCCGTCTTCAATTACCACAAAGCCCGACTGCTCCATCTTCTCCCAGCCCTGGGGGGTGGGCACAAAACCGAAGCCCTCGGCGCCAATCACCGCGCCGCTGTGGATGGCGCAATCGGCGCCAATCTGCACCCGCTCGTGGATGACGCAGTTGGCGTGCAGTACGGTGCGATCGCCCACCCGCGCGCCAGGATACACCACGACATTTGGGTGCAGGCAGACCCCGTTCCCCAGGTGCACCCCGGCCTGAACCACGGCATTTGCCCCCACTGAAACGTTGTCGCCACAGGTGGCGCTGGGGTCAATGATGGCCGTGGGATGAATGCCGGCAGCGGGCTGGTAGGGGGTATAGAACAGGGCAATGGCGCGAGCGAAGGCCAGGCGGGGGTCAGGGGTGCTGAGCCAGGCAATTCCGCGCTCGGTGGCCTTGGCCTGCAGCGCCGGGTTCTGGGGCAAAATCAGGGCGCTGGCCTGGCTAGTGGCCACAAAGGCGGCAAACTTGTCTCCCTCGATGTAGCTCAGCGCGCCTGCCGAGGCCTGATCAACCGCGGCGACCCCGGTGATATCGGGGTCGTGGCCCGGGTTTGCCGCTAGGCTAGAGGCCGCAGTGATCTGAATCTTCTCGGCAATGGTGCTGAACTGCATAGGAACGGAGAGAAACGCCTTAAAACCAATCTGGCTTTTACGCTACCAGAAATGCGACGCATTCTACATGGGGAGTTTGGGGAAAGAAGTCGGCGGGCTGGACCTTGGTAAGCCTGTAGCCGCCCTCGTCGCGCAGAACTTTGAGATCGCGGGCCAGGGTGGCGGGGTCACAGCTCATGTAGACGATGCGGGGCGGGCGAAGTTCAACCAGGGCGTCGAGCACGGGGCGATCGCACCCCTTGCGGGGCGGGTCAAGCACCACAATATCGAGCGGATCGCTGAGGCTGGCGGCGGCAGCAGACAGCAGGGCTCCCACGTCCCCAGCGCGAAACTCGACATTGTCGATGCCGTTGAGCCCGGCATTGATCAGCCCCTGGGCCACGGCCTCAGCCTGCACCTCTAGCCCCATGCAGCGCTTAGCCTTCTGGGCCAGGGGTAGGGTAAGGGTGCCCACTCCGCAGTAGGCATCGATGAGGGTCTCGCTACCGGTGAGCTGTAGCTCATTTAAAATTACCTGCAAGACCTGCTCGGCCTGCTCGGTGTTGACCTGAAAAAAGGTGGTGGCGTGAATGCGGAACCGCAGCCCGGCAAATATCTCTTCGATGTAGGGCACCCCGTCGATCACCAGGGTTTCGGTCCCAAAAATGGCATTGGTTTTATCGGGGTTGAGGTTGACGCAAACCCCCACCAGATCGGGATAGCGATCGCGCCACTCCTGGGCCTGAAGCTCAATATCTTTGAGGTTGGGAGCGGTGGAGACCAGGGTGAGCAACTGCTGCCCCGTGCGGCGACCCACCCGCAGCGACAGGTGGCGCAGTCGCCCCTGGTGCTTCGTCTCGTTGTAGATCGACCAGCCGCGCTCCTGAATGTCGCGCTTGACCTCCGCCAGCAGCGGGTTGAGGCGCTCGTCCTGCACGGGGCACTGGTTGAGGTTGACCAGCTTGTGGCTACCCTGGCGAAAGTAGCCCGCCTTTACCTGGCCTTCGGGCGATCGCCCCAGGGGGTAGGTAGCCTTGTTGCGATACCCCAAGGGAGCATCAGAAGCCAAAATCGGCAGCACTGGGGGGTTTTCAAACCCGCCAATGCGCGTAAAAGCAGCTAGCACCTGCTGCTGCTTGGCCGCCAGCTGAGCCGGGTAATCAATCGACTGCCACTGGCAGCCACCGCACTTGTCAGCCACAATACAGGCTGCTCGCACGCGATCGGGGGATGGGGTAATCAATTGCCGCACCTTGGCCCGGCCAAAGGTAGACTTGACTTGCACCAGCCGCGCCCGCACGGTGTCGCCAGGCACGGTGTCGGGCACAAACACAACCCGCTCTTGCCACCGCCCGAGGCCGTCGCCGCTGCTGGTGAGGTCGGTAATATCTAGATCAAGGGTTTCCCCCTGTTGCCACTGGTCCATGGCCGTGCTCCTGCGACTGTGCTTGTGCGGCGGCGTTGCCAGGGTATCTGCGCTAAACCCGCTTATCGACTCTAGCAGGGGAAAAGCTGAATGGGGAAAAGCCGTGACCTAAAGAGACCCTAATCTTCGTCGCGCAGGGCGTCAATGGCCTCGGCGCTAAGCAGTGGTTTGAGCTCGGCCTGCACCGTTTCGGGCTGATTCTCCCAGAGCATTTTACAAAAGGCGCTTTTGCCCTGCTGACTAGCCCGGTTGAATACGCTGGCTAGCTTTTCGCAGTTGGTGGTGTCGCCCATGGTGAAACCTCTCAAATCGTGCTGTCAGCATAGCGGCTCGGGACCACCGCCGCATGACCTGTGGGGTAAAAAATAAAATGCTGCCCCCCCAAAGGAAGACAGCATTGTCAACAACAGATGATTTGAGCCTCTAGCCCTAGCTCTCGGCGGAAATGAGCTCCCGACGATGCTCGGCCTGGATGGTGACCTTGCCGGTATCGTCGACATCGACGGTGGCGGTGTCGCCATCGCCCAGGCGACCGGAGAGAATCTCCTCGGCCAGGGTGTCTTCGAGCAGGCGCATGATTGCCCGACGTAGCGGCCGTGCCCCGTAGCTGGGGTTGTAGCCCTCTTCCACCAGGCGCTCCTTGAAGCGCTCGGTGACCTGCAGGTGAATGTTCTTCTCGGTCAGACGACCGAACACCTCCTTGAGCAGGATGTCGGAGATCTCCTTGACCTCGTCCTTGGTGAGCTGACGGAACACAATGATTTCGTCAAGGCGGTTGAGGAACTCAGGGCGGAAGTACTGCTTGAGTTCTTCGTTCACCAGGGAGCGGATGCGGTTGTACTGAGATTCGGCCTGGTCTTGCTCGAACTCAAAGCCGAGGCCGCCGCCGCCTTTTTCAATCACCTTAGAGCCGATATTGGAGGTCATAATCAGCAGGGTGTTTTTGAAGTCTACCGTGCGACCCTTGGCGTCGGTCAGGCGACCGTCTTCCAGGATTTGCAGCAGCATGTTGAAGACGTCGGGGTGGGCCTTCTCAATTTCGTCAAACAGCACTACGGTGTAGGGCCGACGACGCACCGCTTCGGTCAGCTGCCCGCCTTCGTTGTAGCCCACGTAGCCCGGAGGAGAGCCGATTAGCTTGGAGACCGTGTGGCGCTCCATGAACTCGGACATATCCAGGCGAATCATGGAGTCTTCGGAGCCGAAGAAGTAGGCCGCCAGAGATTTGGCTAGCTCGGTTTTACCCACGCCGGTAGGGCCAGAGAACACAAAGCTGGCAATCGGCCGGTTGGGGTTTTTGAGGCCGACTCGGGCACGACGAATGGCGCGGGAGATGGCTCTTACGGCTTCGTCTTGGCCGATCAGCCGCTGGTGCAGGGTGTCCTCCATGTGCATCAGCTTCTCGGACTCAGACTCGGTGAGCTTGCTCACCGGCACCCCAGTCCAGGAGGCGACAATGTGGGCGATGTCTTCTTCGCCGACCACAGGCATGTCCTCACCGCCGGCATCTTCGGTGACTTTGTTTTGAGCGATCGCTCGGATCTCGGCCTTGATCTCCATCTCGCGATCGCGCAGTTCCCCGGCTTTGTCAAAGTCCTGGGAGCGCACGGCGTTGTCTTTGTCTTTGAGCACCTGGCGCAGCTCGCGATCGAGTTCCTTCGCGGCCGGGGGCAGCTGGGAGTTGATCAGGCGCACCCGGGAGCCGGCCTCATCGATCAAGTCGATGGCCTTGTCGGGCAGGAAGCGGTCGGCGATATAGCGGTCCGACAGCTTGGCAGCGGCTTCAAGCGCTTCGTCAGCAATTTTGAGCTTGTGGTGCTGTTCGTAGCGATCGCGCAAGCCGTGGAGAATCTCGATGGTTTCATCCACGCTGGGCTCGCCCACCATCACCGGCTGGAAGCGGCGCTCAAGGGCGGCGTCGCGCTCGATGTGCTTGCGGTACTCATCGAGGGTGGTGGCCCCAATGCACTGTAGCTCGCCCCGCGCCAGGGCAGGCTTGAGAATGTTGGCGGCGTCGATTGCCCCCTCGGCAGCCCCCGCCCCAATCAGGGTGTGGACTTCGTCGATCACCAGGATGACGTTTCCGGCGGTGCGGATCTCATCCATGATTTTCTTCAGGCGCTCTTCAAACTCACCCCGGTACTTGGTGCCGGCCACCAGTAGGCCAATATCCAGGGTGACGACCCGGCGGTCTTCTAGGATGTCTGGCACATCGCCATTGCCAATGCGCTGGGCCAGACCCTCGGCGATCGCCGTTTTACCAACCCCTGGCTCACCAATCAGCACCGGGTTGTTTTTGGTGCGCCGACCCAGAATTTGGATGACGCGCTCAATTTCTTTCTGACGACCAACCACCGGATCGAGCTTGCCGTCGGCGGCCATCTGGGTCAGGTTAGAGCCAAATTCGTCCAGAGTGGGGGTCTTAGTGCGCCCACCACTGCTTCCGGCAGAAACCTCGGCGGTTTCACCCAGCATGCGGATTACCTGAGTGCGCACCTTAGAGAGGTCAACGCCCAGATTTTCGAGAACGCGGGCCGCGACCCCCTCGCCTTCGCGGATCAGTCCCAAGAGCAGGTGCTCGGTGCCAATATAGTTGTGGCCGAGCTGGCGAGCCTCTTCCAGGGAGAGTTCAAGCACACGCTTGGCTCGGGGGGTAAAGGGAATTTCAACGGCCACAAAGCCGGAGCCACGACCAATGATCTTTTCAACTTCAATGCGCGCATCCTTTAGGTTGACGCCCATTGACTTTAAGACCTTGGCGGCTACGCCCGTGCCTTCCCCAATTAACCCCAGAAGGATTTGCTCGGTACCCACAAAGTTGTGGCCGAGCCGACGTGCTTCCTCCTGAGCCAGCATGATGACCTTGATTGCTTTTTCTGTGAAGCGTTCAAACATGATGGTATTAATCACCTGGTGCGTGCCGGATAGGCAAATTCTAGCACAGCGATTTTTGTCAGTTGTGCCCTACTAAACAGGCGGTTTACCGCGCCTAGTTTGCGCGGTCTAAAAACCGTAAAAATAAGTTGGGATCGCCCACTGTCAATAGGTTGAGTCTGGAAAAAATGTAAATTTTCTCAACTTTAAATGGTTCGGCTTCAGGTTCGGTTGACCGGCAATTTTTCGTTTTTAATCTGCCACCCCTGGCGTTCAAGGCGGTGGCGAGTCGCCTGCTGCACCTGGTGCAGGCGATCGCGATATTCAACAGTTTTCAGGGAATTTTGCCAGAGAATCAGGGCATCTTCGCCGTCGGCGTAGTATCTGCGCCGCCGACCTAGGGTTTCAAAGCCAAAGCTTTCGTACAGGGCCAGCGCTCGGCTGTTGGAGGGGCGTACCTCCAGGGTGGCGCGGGTGAGGGCGCGGTCGCAGGCATCCCCTAACAAGTTCACCAGCAGCCATTTCCCCAGCCCCCGCCGCTGGTAATGGGGATCAACTGCCAGCACCGTAATGTGGGCCTCATCTAAAATCGCCCAGTAGCAGCCCAGCCCCAGCAGGGCAGGCGCATCTATCTCTCCAGAACCAGGCGCTTCTGCCAGGGCCGGCCAGTTAGAACCCAAATCAAGCGGGGGGTCAGCCATCGATGCCATCGATAGATCGGCCTCGCCCCCCTGGTTACCATGGGGCCTATGTACCAGCATGAGCAGACAGCTATTGGGGCTATCTAGCTCACGGCCGTAGCCCTCTGCCGACCACAGCCCCCCCAGGGCGCGCTGGTCGAGCGCCACCAGGGCAGGAAGATCGGCGTGGCACGGAACCTGGCAAGAAAGGTAGCCCACAAATTTAAATTGGCTGAAAACCGGCACAGCCCTTAATTGTACACTGGAGGCTGGGGCACGGCGCGGGGGGCAAAGGCTGACCCAGTCGAGCCAGCGCTGGTTTAGAGGCGCAGCTGTCTCGAATCCCGCTTTGAACACTTCTTTACGTTTCTGTGAGCGCAACGTCTATGGTTTCGACTTCTCCCGTACCGGCATCTACAGCCGATAGCCGCCAATACCTGCCCCCCGCCAACTCAGCTCAGGCGCTATCGCCCAACCAGCAGCTGCTGCCCCTGACTGCCACCGTTACCCCTGACGACCATCTGAGCGTAGGCGGCTGCGACGTGGTGGATTTGGCCGAGCGGTTTGGCACCCCTCTCTATATTCTCGATGACTACACCCTGCGTACCGCCTGCCGCCAATACCGCCAGGGATTTGAGCGCTACTACCCCGGCGAGGCGCTGGTGCTCTACGCCTCCAAGGCCTGGAGCTGTATGGCGGTGTGTGCCATCGTCACCGACGAGGGGCTAGGCATCGACGTGGTATCGGCGGGAGAACTGGTGACTGCCACCGAGGCCGGGGCAAACCCCGACAATATTTACTTTCATGGCAACAACAAAGCCTTTGAGGAACTGACGCTAGCGGTTGAGGTCGGCTGTCGCATCGTCGTTGACAACTGGCTAGAGCTCAAAACCCTGGGCGAAATCGCCACCCAGGCCGGCAAAACCGTACCTATTTTGCTGCGGGTAACCCCCGGCATTGAGTGCCACACCCACGAATACATTCGCACCGGTCACCTCGACAGCAAGTTTGGCTTCGACCCCGACCAGATCGAATCGGTGTTTGAGTTTCTGGCTCACCAGCCCCAGCTCCACTGCCTGGGGGTACATGCCCACATTGGCTCCCAGATTTTTGAGCTCAACCCCCACACCGATCTGGGCGGCGTGATGGCCCAGTGGATGGTCACCGCCCAGCGCTACGGCCTCACCCTGACCGAGCTCGATGTGGGCGGCGGCCTGGGCATTCGCTACACCGAATCTGACGACCCACCGAGCATCGACACCTGGGTGAAGACCGTCTGCGAGAGCGTGGTAACCGCCTGCGAAGCCCAGGGTATACCGCTGCCGAGGCTGCTGTGCGAACCGGGGCGATCGCTGATCGGCTCCGCCTGCGTCACCACCTACCGGGTGGGCAGCCAAAAGGTGATCCCCGGCCTGCGCACCTATGTGTCTATTGATGGCGGCATGTCGGATAACCCCCGCCCCATCACCTACCAGTCGGTGTATCGGGCGCTGGTGGCCAACCGCATGGCGGCACCTTTGGCAGAAACCGTGACCCTGGCCGGTAAGCACTGCGAGTCAGGGGATATTCTAATTAAGGACGCAGCCCTGCCCGAGTTGAAGAGCGGCGATGTCGTTACCATTGCTGGCACCGGTGCCTACAATTACAGCATGGCTTCGAACTACAACCGGGTGCCTCGGCCTGCGGCGGTGCTGGTGGCCGAGGGCAATGCTACCCTCATTCTTCGGAGGGAAACCGTGGCCGATCTGCTCCGTCAGGACTGCCTACCAGAAACCCTGCGGCCCAAAGCCAAGTCTACCTAGCCGGCAACCGTTGCTAGTCTTGGGCAGGTTTTGCCGGGAGGGACTCGGGCCAACCCATCGCACCGCCGCTCAGACACCATCCTCTAACGCTGCATGAACTACCTCTGGGAGCAATGGCTAACAAACCTTGACCAGGTGAGGTTCGTGTTACAGTCGCTCGACATTGCGCTGGTACTACTGCTGAGCTATGTGGTGCTGGTGATCATTGGCGAGAAACGCACTCTGTGGATGGTGCGAGGGCTGATCTTTTTAATGCTGGCGGCGGCTCTGAGCAAGTTTTTGGGCCTAGCTCTGCTGGGCTTTGTGCTCGACAAGCTGGTGATTGGCTCGGCGGTGGCCATGGCCTTTATGCTCCAGGGGGAGTTTCGGCGGCTGCTGGAACTGCTGGGCCAGGGGCGGGTGTGGGAATTGCTCAGCCCGTCCCGCGAAACCATGCCCCAGCCCGACAACGTGATCGATGAAATTGTCGATGCCGTCAAGGAACTATCGCAGAACCGCACTGGTGCCCTCTTGATTCTTGAAGTCGACAAACCTATCGACGAGCGCGACTTTACGGTGCCGGGGGTGCGCATCAATGCGGAAGTCTCCAAGGAGCTGATTCAGACCATTTTTCAGACCAGCACCCTACTGCACGACGGGGCCATGCTGGTGCGGGGATCGCGGATTGCGGCGGCGGGGGTAATTTTGCCGATTTCTGAACGGGTGGCCTCGCGGCAGCTGGGCACCCGCCACCGAGCCGCCATGGGAATTACCGAACGGGTGGAGCATTGTATCTGTGTTGTGGTATCAGAAGAAACAGGCTCTATTTCGCTGGCGGAAGGCGGTATTCTAGATCGGCCTCTGACCAGCAGCCGCCTCCGCAGTATTCTGCGGTCCAAATTTTCAAAATTGGTAGATCGCGAGGCGGTGGCTCCCCACCTCAGAAGCCTGGGTCGGCGGCTGGGCAGCCTTGGGGTTACCTACGTGCTGCGCTTGTTTCGTCTCCCCTCATCGTCTCCCCGAGAGAAAAAATGACCATCAAGCCTGTTGTTAGCTATACCCTGCCCGCCGACCTCAAGCCCGAGCGCCTACCCCAGCACGTGGCGGTGATTATGGATGGTAACGGGCGCTGGGCCAAACGCCGGGGACTGCCGCGCATTATGGGCCACCGCCGCGGGGTCGACACCCTCAAAACACTGCTGCGCTGCTGCCGCGACTGGGGCATTGGGGCGCTGACGGCCTACGCCTTTTCGACTGAAAACTGGGGTCGCCCCATCGAAGAGGTGGATTTTTTGATGGCCCTGTTTGAGCGGGTGCTGCGCCAGGAACTGCTGGAAATGATGGAAGAAAACGTCCGGATTCGGTTTGTGGGCAACCTGGCGGCGTTGCCGCGATCGCTTCAGGGCGAGATTCACCAGGCGGTGACCCAAACCGAGGGCAACCACGGCATCGAGTTTACGGTGGCCACCAACTATGGCGGTCGGCAGGAGATTGTCCAGGCCTGCCGCTCGATCGCTGAACAGGTACAGCAGGGCCAGCTCAACCCCAACGATATCAGTGAAGATCTGTTTAGCCGCCACCTGTACACGTCCGAAATTAGCGACCCCGACCTGCTGATTCGCACCAGCGGCGAAATGCGGATTAGCAATTTTTTGCTGTGGCAGCTGGCCTATGCCGAAATCTACGTCACTGAAACCCTGTGGCCTGACTTCGATGCCTCGGAGTTTCACCGGGCGATCTACGCGTATCAGCAGCGCGATCGCCGGTTTGGCAAGGTAAAAGGTTAAATCAACCAATAATCGGCCCCGCTGCCATTCCGCTGGCCCAGGTACAGTCGGCCCAGCCCTCCCAGAACTTTTCGGCCCTCCCAGAACCTCCCAGAAGCAGATGTAAACGCGTCCTGGTTCCTTCTACCCTAAGGCTATGAATTTACCGACTTGGATTACGGTGTCGCGGCTGCTTGGCGTGCCCCTGCTGCTGGTGCTGCTGCGGGCGCCCACGGCGACCCAGCGCTGGTGGGCAGCGGGCATTTTTGTGGTGGCGGCGGGCACCGACTGGCTGGATGGCTACCTAGCTCGCCGGCTCAACCAGGTTACCGACCTGGGCAAGTTTTTAGATCCGCTGGTTGACAAGCTGCTGGTGCTAGCCCCGCTGCTGATGTTGATAGAGCTGGGTCAGGTGCCCGCGTGGGGGGTCTTTTTGATTGTGGCGCGGGAGATTACGATCTCTGGCTGGCGGGTGAATCCAGTCTTGCAGGGGGGCGCGGTACCGGGGGCCAACCTGTGGGGCAAGGCCAAAACCGTGGTGCAGATTGTGGCGATCGCAGTTCTGATTGCCCCCCTGCCACCCCGCTGGGATATTCCGGCCCAAGGTCTGTTTTGGCTGGCGGTGGCGCTCACCCTGGGTTCGGGGCTGGTGTACCTGTGGCCCCAGCTCCGCCCGAGTACGAGTTCGTAGCGTAATTTTGCCCTCCGCAAAATTTGTTGCCGTATTCCTCCATAAAAAGTCGCGGGGTTCGATCAAGTCTCTGCTAAACTAACAAAGAACCACTTCTTGGAAGCGTGGCTGAGTGGTCGAAAGCGCCTCCCTGCTAAGGAGGTAGGGGAGTAAACCTTCCCTCGTGGGTTCAAATCCCACCGCTTCCGTATTTTGAACCCTAAAAACCGCTGAAATTA